>JBIKPM010000061.1:0-9537 GCA_044357435.1 Flavobacterium sp.
TATGGAGATTGTCCGCCTACAACTTCAGTTATCATGATGCTTCCTTCGGCATCCATAGAAGCTCTAAAAGTCATGTTAGTATTGTTGCAACTTGAGGTTTGCAAGTTTTGTGTGGGATTACTTGTAGCAGGCACCGGATTGATGATTGGTGTTTTTGAAGGAGGAGGTAAATTTGAAGGGGTATAAACAAGTTCCTTTGAAAATGCATCTTTTGGAACAAAAATCACTATAGCAGCACCGATAGCTGCGGCAGTCAGCACCGGAGTTGCGGCTGCAGCTGCTAATACCGCTGCTCCTACTTTCACTAATCCTGGTATAACAGGAACTATAATTTCAAAATATGCAATACTTCCAACTGTAGTTTTAATTAATAATTTAACATCATCTTCTATACCTTTATTTGCCAAAAAACGATTTGATGAAGCTACCCCATTATCGGTTTCTACCCTGGTCGCATATAATAGTTCAGAGGTTTCCTTTTCCCAATTGTAATTGTAATAGGAAAGATTGTAGGCATTGGCAACACCATCTATATAATCAAACTTCAACACAACTGGCGACTTCACTCCTTTAACAGAAAAATAGGATGAGGCTAGTTTATTTGTTATTGGGTCAATAATTAAATTAACTATCGTATCATTATTTGCTTTCTGATAGGTTAATGTTCTTATTTCTTTAGGATTATTTTCGGAGTCAAAAACTCCATAAAAATTTAAAGTGCCTTTTGAATCTGTATGCTGCGCCTGTAATGCGTCGGCATTTACATTACCAGTTTGGTTTTTATAAACAGTAAAATCTGATGTTTTATTGGTCAGATCCCCTCCCAAAAAACCATCCGAATTACACCCCACTATCATCACAACAAACGATAGCAGAACAAGCACTTTTTGAATTGGTATTTTCATTTTATTAGTTTTTTGATTGTCACTGTTTTTAACTCTACGGAATCAAATATAAATAATATTTTACATTATGCCCCAAAAAGGGTGTTTTTATTTTGGAGATTCTTTTTTGTTGAAACCATTCCTGCGTCGAGGTAGCAAGTTTGAGGAAAATTGAACGAGTAAAATTCAAAACATAAATACTTTTTGAAGTTTGCCACTTCAGAGCGCTACATTTAGCTAAATTTTTCTTAGTACTGCAAGCGATACCCACCCAAATTTTCCAGCATAATCCTCAACCTCTACCCATTCTCCATGCGTATTTGTAATTTTCAACACATATCCTTCGGGAATACGGCTACTCACTTTTGAAGCTGCACTTGGTCCCAAATGCAAGGTTGCCTTTTGGGCAACCACCACATAGTTATTGGATGGAACGTAATAAACAACCCCAACTACAATCATCAATACCATAGCTGCAATCAAGGTTGTTTTAAAAACTTTTGTGTACATCCCCACCCGTTTTTTAAAACTAAAAAAAAGATACCCAAACGCACTCAATAGCATTACTAGAGTAAGGAATATATTTAAATATTCCGCGACTTTTATTTTGAAAAAGTGATCCGAATGAAACCCGCTATTATTATCAATAACATTGATGGCAAACGTATTTAAAACCAGCTCTCGGTTTCGAAGTATTTGTTTGTTGAATGGCGCCAGATTCAATGCTTTTTCATAATAAAGTAAGCTCAGCGTATAGTTACGAGCGCTATAATAAAGATAGCCCATATTATTGTACAAGCCTGCGGTTTTGATTCCCTCTCGTTCTAACGTCTGATATCCTGATAGGGCTTTTTCAAAATCATGTTTAGACAAATTAGTGGTACTAGGGGTTCTCGATACATTTTTTGCTTCGTTTCCCTCCGCAAAAAACACTCGAACTGACGAAAAATTAGCTTGTAAAGAAAAATTGCAAAAGACGAGAAGCACGATAAACAATAAGACCTTTTTCATAACCAACTCTTGTTTAACTCGTTAATAATACACACTAAATCTTCACAACTTTGTAGCTTATCTGAATTGGTGTTTTTTGCATTCCCAAAACGGGTTCTGTTTTGAATGTTTAAAAATGCAATCCCTTTTAGCTTTACTGATAGTGGTAATTTTTGGCTCATGAAATACGTTTCAAAAGTCAGATTAGATAGTTGGTGTAATCCTTTTGATTTTGTATTTATGTAGTCGTACACTATTGCTTCTGCCTTTATACAAAAAGTTTCTTCGTCAATAATAGAAACCTCTTTTTTGAGTGCCGAAATATTTTTTAGTGCTCGTTTTTTCGGACTATTAAAATCCATTTTAGCTGCCCATTTTGCCATGATTTCATTAAAAAACAAAGGACTACAACTATAGCAATACACCATTAACCCGAATCCGAATAGCAGAAAATACCATTTCGAAAAAGAATACAAACTCCCAACGGAGCTATCCAAATCTTTAAAAACGCTCTCGCTAATTTTATTTTGGGACACATTGCTATTCATTGGTGCTGGTTTACCAAAGGTTACCCTCCATTGATACCTTTCCGATGAATATTTTACATATTTATTTAGCTTTGGGTTAAAATACATAAATTCAAACGGGGGTATTTGATACAATCCTTTGTAATTTGCCACCAGCTGAAAGGTATGTTCCAAATGCGTTTGCAAACCTCCCTGAAACAGCGTATCCATTTTTTTACTGTTTGCATCATATACATCAATACCCTTGGGTACTTTAAGCAAACTGAAGTTTGCAGTTTTGGTATTTCCTATACCATCAAGGATTAATTTAAACTGTAATAAATTAGGAACTTTCGGTGAGGGTGTATAACCACCGCTTATCTTAAATTCTCCAACCGCCCCGAAATAGAAATTGGGTTTTGGGCTTAATGGGAGGTTTTTTATTGTAACAAAGTCGGTATTAGAATAAACGGTTTTGGTAATTAACCGCTCTTCTTCAAAAAAATCAGCAACTGCTTTTTCGTTTACCTTTATATTAATTTTCAGTTTGGGCAATTCAAGTTTACCCACTGTTTGAGCAATAACCAGGAATTGTTTTAAAATAATGACTCTGAATGATTTTCCCTCTATAAACTCAATGGTTGGTTCACGATTTTCCGGAAATTCTTCCTGATAACAATTACCAAATTTAACAGCAACATTAGTCTGTGGGTCAATTACAGAAACCGCAGTATACAGTTTGTATTTCACAATAAACGGCTCCCCTACGTAAATGTCTTTTTGAGAAGAAACGACTTTTACAAAGATGTTTTTTAGGGTATCTTTTTCGGTAGACAAACACATTGTTTTTGTTTTAGCAAAAACAAAGTTTCCTGTAAGCAAAAAAAGAAGACTGAATAAGGTTATTGTATTTTTTTTATAATTCAACATGCAATACATTTTAATAATCAGGGCCGTTTTGAGGCGTTTTTTTAGTGCGATTGCTTTTTACATTTTGAGGCACTCTCACTTTTTCTGTTGCCATTTTCAGCAAATTATTCATTTCCTCATCCGAAAGCTGATAGGGTTCGGTTTGTTGGTTATTTTCGTTTCTTTCTCCTTTAGAATCATCGGACTTCTTATCAGTACTTTTCTCGTCATCAGAAGAATGTTTCTTTTTTGTCTTTTTGTTTTTGATTTTACTCTTTTCTATTTTTTGCATCAGATGAGCCAAAAAGAGAAAATTTTGCCGTATTACAGCATCACTATCATCTAAAATTAATGCTCTTTTGAAAGTAGTATAACTTTTCTGCACTAATCCTAATTTGTAATAAGCACTCCCGAGATTATTCCATACAAATCCTTCGTTTAAACTGTTTTTATCTGATACTATATTTTCATAAACCACAACTGCTTCGGCATACCTTCCCTGTTGGTAGTATGCATTACCCAAATTATAGGTTAATGCATGATTTTCAGGTTGAATTTTCAACCCTTTTTTATAGAAAATTTCCGCGCTACCCCAATGCAAATCCTCATAGGATTGATTGCCCTTAACCGAATACATTGTTGTTTTAGTATGGGAAACTATTTTAAAAACATCATTAAAAACCAAATATCCTATCCCCAAAATAAATACCATAATAAATACAAACCGATAACCGTTTTTTACTTTATAATTGGGCATACTGCTGTTCTTGGCACGATTTGTATTAATGCTATCTATCATTTTTTACTATTTGAGGAATACTGATTTCGATAATGAGTAAAAATAGGGTTATCCCCAAAAAAATAGCAGACAACGGTCTATGCGATTGGGCAAAAGTACTCTCCTTCATTTTTGCCAATTTTTTTACAAATAGTCTAGCCGCCATGGCATTATCGGATACTTCAATATATTTTAAAGGGCTTCCTGTAATGTTTGTCAATTCTTTTTGATGTAAATAAGAAATAATAGGTTCGCCACTGCTATTTTTTTCAAAGGAGCTGGTTGGCGAAAAATCTACCGGGACCTCACCTCCCGATTTTGTTCCAAAACCAAAAGCAAAAATCTGTACATTCGATTTTTTAAACAACTCTTTAGTTTCTTTTTCACCTTTATCGTGAAATTCCCCATCCGAAAGTAAGCAGATTATTTTGTTACTTTTTGTATTGGGGTCAAATAACAATTTTGAAATTTTGAATGCTTCCCTGAGCGAGGTTCCTTGTTGGTCAATCAAACTTCCTGATATCGATTCAATCGAACTATTCACATAATTATAGTCATTGGTCAAAGGCACAAATGTTCCTGCTTTTCCTGCAAACAGCACCACTCCTACCTGCTCATTTTTAAGTTGCTGCAAAATAGCTGCCATCAAGCGTTTGGCTCGGCTTAACCGATTTGGAGCCATATCATTTACATACATACTTTTAGAAACATCAACCACAAAAACAATATCTGTAGGAGCTAGTTCATTCTTAACTCTTATTTTTTTGATACTGTAAGGTTGTGCCAAAGCAAAAACCAACAATGTAAAAACAAGTACTTGCAACACCAATTTTACTATTTGCAAATACAAGGGAGAAGTTACAATAAGATTACTAATCAGATGCCTATCCCCTAGCAAATGCATTATCCTCTTTTGTCGATACCTGCTTAAAAACCAAAGCAATACTACCACTGGCACTATGCCGAGTCCATATAAATAATTATGATTTTCAAAATACATCATATTGGAAAACTGCGTAAAATGGTATTTTTTAAAAGTAACTCACAACATAAAATCAACAATGCCAAACTAATAAACCAAGAAAGACAAGACTCGTAACTCACATTGATTATCCATTTATCCTGTTTTGTTTCCTTTTTATTGATTGAGGCATAAATGTTTTTTAAAGCTGCTGCGTTAGTTGCATTAAAATAGGCCCCACTTGTGGTGGTTGCTATTTTTTTTAACATGGGTTCGTTTAAAGTGACACGGATGTTTTGATACTGTTTCTTTCCATCCAATCCAACCAATGGAAAGGGTGCAAAACCATTTTTTCCTATTCCAACGCAGTACACTTTAATATTTGATTGCTTGGCTAATTGTGCCGCTTTAAGTGGTTCAATCAAACCAGCGTTATTTTCGCCATCGGTCAACAAAATAATAATTTTACTTTTTACAGTACTCTTTCGAAGCATTTTAACAGCAGATACCAGTCCGGAGCCAATAGCAGTACCGTCCTCCAAATCGTTTTCTTCCATAGTGCTAATGCGACTCAAAAGCAGGGAATAATCATTTGTTATCGGACACCAATTCATGCTTTCTCCGGCATATAAAACGATTCCCATACGGTCTTTTGATCGCATGGCAACAAATCGGTTCAAGACATCTTTAAGCGCACCTATTCTGTTGGGTTTTATATCTTCAATCAACATACTTTTAGAAGCATCCAAGGCAAATATGATATCTGTTTTTGATGCTTGTGACCTTTCTCTCTTTTTAATTACAACCTGAGGATTAGCCAAAGCTGCTATAAGAAACCCTAAAGCCAGTATTCGCAGTATAAACAAATAGTCGGGTGGCGAAAGCGAATTATCCGCCCCAAATTCCGCTATGTTTGCATTTACCAGTAGTTGTGGTGTGTTTTTTCGAAGTTTTTTAATATGCCAAAATACTAGAAGTGGAATTACTAAAAATAAAGCAAACCATTGGGGTTCGGAAAAATTTATTTGGGTGATTTGCTCTATCATTACACGTATGATTTTGTCCCAATTAAAAAATCTTTCACTTTTATTAAAAATGGCTGGTATACTTCATTACCAATTGGCTGCGGTAAAAACTTTATTTTTGATGCTTGCTCCATTAATTCAAACAATTGATTAGTTTGAATCTCCAATTCAAAATCTTCAACTACATATTCCTGAAGTATTTGCTGAATTTGCTCCACCAAAAAAGCTACTGAAATATTTCCCTTACCTACTTCTGTTTCTAACGTTTTAATAGTTTCCAACTGATGGAGTCGCTGTTTGGAAATCATTGTTTTCGCTACCCGCCTGATTACATAAAAATACAATACCGTTAGAACCAAAGTTGATAGCAGTATTATAAAAATTATTAAGAGAAATGATTTTAAGACATCCTGAAACTGATAGGCCGCAACTGGTTTTATGGAATGTAATTGCAAAGGAAGCTGACTCGATTTGAATTTAATATAAAAAGGTGGTGTGGTAATTATTTGACCGTTTATCACTATTGGCAACCCTTTGACAAACCATTTTATTGGATTAATACTCGTGAAAACTATTTCGTGTAACACCCTATTTTTTATTTTGGTAGTGGTTGCATCTAGCAAAATTACTTGATTCGTTTCCTTAAATAATTCGTCACATTTTTTCCAAGAAGTACTATTTAGGTTTTCTGCTTCTACATTTATTTTTAATCGAACAACATACCCAACCGAAGCATTATGAGGCGTAACACTTAGTTTTATATCGGGTTTATTTAATGAATTAGCACACAAACTAACACTTGAAAACCCCAAAATCCAGTACAAAACTACTTTAAGACCCTTCATTTTTTTCAGTGCATTAATTGTTCTAATTTCTCAATGACATTTTCATCAGAACGAACTGAAATAGAGGAAATAGCATTATTAAGTATAAATTGTTCAAAATATTCCACATGCTTTAATTGTTGCTTTTGGTATTCTTTTTTAAAATTTGCTGAAGAAGTATTGACCCATTTTTGTTTACCGGTTTCAACATCTTTTATTCGTACCCAACCGATATTCGGAATTTTCTGTTCGAGATTGTCATAAACCCTGATTGCATACATCTCATTATGCTGTGCTAAAATGGCCGAATTATATTCGAAGCCCTGAGTCATAAAATCAGATACTATAAAAATAATACTACCCGAACAATTTATTTTCATCAAAAAATCCAAGGAACTATTGATACTGGTTTCTCCACTTAGAGATTCTTGGTCGACCATCGTTTTGGCAATATGCCAAAAACCAGCCATTCCTCTTATGGGTCTAATTAATGTTTTAATTTCATCAGTAAAAAAAATGACCCCAACAGCATCATTTTGCCGGATAGCGCTGTACGCAAGTGTAGCTGCCATTTCAATTTCTAAATCAATTTTACTACGTCTGGCAGAACCTAAAGTTGATGAACCACTGATGTCAATCAATATCCATACTGTTCTTACTTTGTCTTCACTAAAAATATTTACATAGGTTTCCCTAAAACGGGCTGTTGCTTTCCAATTAATATTTCGAACATCATCACCTTCCTCATATTTACGAATGGAATCAAAAACAACTCCTTGCCCTCTAAAAGCACTTAGGGTATCTCCTGCTAATTTCTGCTTTGAATTAGTTCTCGAAATTAGGTCTATTTTTTCTACTGTTTTTATGAGGTCATCCAGCTTCATAAATCATTTGGTTTATTAAGGAGAGGGAATCGCTTTTAATAGTTCCTGTACCACATAATCCGAAGTGATATTCTCGGCTATAGAAGCATAGGTTAACCCTATCCTGTGTCTTAAAACATCAGGAGCCACCGCATAAACATCGGCAGGGAGTACATAAGTACGTTTTTTCAGGAAAGCATAGGCACGAGCAGCATGCGTTAAATTAATTCCGCCTCTCGGGGAAGAACCGTATTTAATATACGATTTAAGGTGTGGTGCATTAAATTTTTCCGGATTTCGGGTACTTAAAATAATATCCAGGATATAATCTTCCACCTTTTCATCAACAAATATTTTAGTAACAAGCTCCTGCATTCTCAAAATGGAATTCGTATGTATTGCTGATGCAACAGTAGTTTTTTGGATTGCTGAATTACGATTTATCAAACGTTCATCCTCTCGTGTAGGATAGGTAATATGTACTTTCATCATAAATCGGTCCATTTGCGCTTCGGGAAGCTCATACGTTCCTGCCTGGTCTATAGGGTTTTGAGTCGCCAAAACCATAAAAGGCGCATCCAGTTTAAAGGTGTCAGTTCCAATAGTGACTTGGTGTTCCTGCATGACTTCCAATAGTGCACTTTGCACTTTTTCGGGTGCTCTGTTTATTTCATCAGCCAGCAAAAAATTGGCAAATACCGGTCCTTTTTTTATGGTAAATTCGTTGGAATGAATATTAAAAATGGTGGTGCCAAGAATATCCGCCGGTAAAATATCGGGTGTAAACTGAATTCGGGAGAATTCAGCATTTACCGATTTTGCAAGCGTTTTAACCGCAAGCGTTTTTGCCAATCCCGGCATGCCCTCAAGTAGTATATGACCATTACATAGCAATCCTATCAATAGTCTTTCTAACAACACTTCCTGCCCTACGATAGTCGTTTTAAGAAACGATAGCAACTCTTCAATAACATGACTATTTTCGGCTATTTCAAGTTCCAGTTGTTTCCATTCTTCTAATGTTGTATCCTGCATATAATTTAGATATTCAAAAAAATTAATTATTTAAAATGCAAACTAGACTCTATAAAACTTGTTCGATATAATTAGTTTTTTATAATTATACAAAACGCTTTAGATTATTACTACGCTTTATCAAAAAGCACATTAGAACGAAATGTTTAGTTTAAATATTTCGTTTTTATAAGGTTGTATTTTTTCTTATTTTCTTTAACCTTGTTAAATTCTACGAAAAAAGTACTCTCCTCAGACTTTATATCCTCTTTTGAAAATGATTGTGTTGCAAATGATTTTTCTACTAAATCTAGAGCAATATCATAAAGTCCCATTTTTGCATTCAAACAGGCCAATCCAAAAAATGTCCATCCATTAGTGGAAGACAAATTGAGAGCAAAATTAAAATGGTCTTCCGCTGGTGTATCTTGATTTAGATGAAGTTGACAAAAACCATAATAGGCATGAAATTCGAAATCTGTTTTAGAGATTTCAATTTTATTATAATTATCAAAATCGTTAAGTGCTTCTGTATATTGTTTGTTTTTATAATAACTCAACCCTCTCAAAAAGTGTTTATCTACGAATGTATTCGTGCTGTCCGAACTAATTACAATAATCAAATCAGAAATCGTTTCACTGTAATTTTTATTTTTAAACTGAGCTTTTGCACAAGCATAAGAATATTTTAACTGTGAATTAATTTTATTAGCTTTTTGAAATCTCTTAACCGATTCAGAATAATTATTTTGGGCAAAATCAACCAATCCTCTATAATATATA
>JBIKPM010000274.1:0-3272 GCA_044357435.1 Flavobacterium sp.
GGTAAGAATCAGAGAAATTAAAGACGATTATTACACTTTTGACGAAAAACAATATGCTTTGGTTGGTGCCACTACAAAGGCTTTGTTACAATTGGGTGACGAAATTTACGTTAAGGTTAAAAATGCGGACTTGGTTAAAAAACAATTGGATTTTAATTTTATAAGAAGAAACGTTTAAAAGTAGAACGAATTAAAAATGATAAACGATATTTTATCAGGAATTCCATGGGGAATTTTTTTAAGTTTTATGATAGGTCCTGTTTTTTTTATATTACTGGAAACTAGTATTGTAAAAGGATTTAGGGCTGCCTTTGTCTTTGATTTAGGTGTTGTTTTGGCTGATATTTTTTTTATCACCATTGCTTATCTTGGTAGTTATAGATTAATACAAAACTTAAAAGACAAACCGTCACTTTTTATATTTGGAGGAATATTGATGTTTGTTTATGGAATCATTTCTTTTTTAAATTTAAAAAAAGAAAAGAAAATCAATACGGATTCTATAGATAATGAAATCATCAAAAAAAACTATGGAAGTCTTTTTGCTAAAGGCTTTTTTTTAAACATTATTAACATTGGAGTTTTGGGGTTTTGGATGGCAATTATTCTTTCTACAGGACCAAAGCTTGAAATGCAAATATCAAGAATGCTTACTTTTTTTGCTACGGTAATTGTAACATATTTACTTGTAGATAGTGTCAAAATAGTTTTGGCAAAGCAGTTAAAATCGAAGATGACACCCACAAATATTCTTAAAATAAAGAAAGTAATAAGCGTTGTGTTAATGATTTTTGGCATCGTTTTGATGACACAAGGATGGTTTCCCGAAGAGAAAGAGAAGTTGAAAGATGTTTTGGAAAGGATTGATAAATAGGTTTATAAAAAGACATAAACTTTCGAATATTTAAGAGTTAGCGGTAAGTATCCCTCGCCGAGAGCCAAAAAAACAAAAAAACTTTAAAATTATATGAAAAAAATAATATTTGCTCTTTTAATTTTTACAGATTTTAATAAAATGAATTCACAATCTATAGAAAAACAAAGACTAATTCACGCTAAAAAATCTGTTGTTAGAATATTAATAGATGACAAACCTTTTGGTACTGGTTTTGTTGTTTCAAAAACAGGTCAAATAATTACTTGCTGGCACGTAATTCAACCAGCAATTTCTGTAGATGAAACAACTAAGTAATAAGCAAAATATAATGTCACATTTTGTTTTTTTGAATTGGCTACGGTTATTGTCTATAGAACGAATTGATGAATTATTTATACGACAGCAAAAAATTCTTATTACTTAAACAAATCACATTAAAGAAGATTATTGCCGAATTTGTCTCTGGAGAAAAAATAGAATTAGAAATTTACACTTCCCTTTTTGAAGCAGGATATAGAGATGCTTTAATTTATGATTATTGTTTTCTAAAACCATCATTAAAAACTGCTGTTACCTTTGAATTTTTAAAACTTGGAAAATTTGAAAATGTTAACGAAGGAGAACAAGTTTATTCAGTAGGTTATCCTCTAGGTATAGAGCAACAATTTGTATCAACAGGTATATTGTCAACAAAATGGACTGATAAAGTTAAATTGCAAGATAATACCGAAATGAATAGAGAGGTTTCTTGGCTTGATTTAACAATGAATAAAGGAAATTCTGGCGGTCCAATATTAAAAATTGGAAGTATAGAAGATGAGGTTATTGGAATTGCAACTTTTATTTTAAATCCCTACGCAAATACTTCTCAAGAGCTTTCAAATATATGTGCAAATCTTGGAGCCGATATCGCTTTTGGTGGAATTAGCCAAGTAAAAGTAAATAAATTATTTGCAGACGCGGTTGCTAATAATTCAATTGGAATTAGTGGCTGTGTATCTATAAATCATATCAATAGTGTGCTGAAATAATAGCCAGCTATCCTAAGTGTGTATCTTGCTCTTAGATGATCTCCCGACCTCGAAGCAATAAAAACCTCCAAGTTTCCTAGAATGTTTTACAGAACAGGACAGATTCGAACCATAACTTTACCTAATTTTTTTCGATTCTTCCTTCGTCAAGAATGACAAACATAAAAAAAACCCTCAAGTTTCCTTGAAGGTTTTAGAGGCATCGTCCGGATTCGAACCGGAGTAGGAGCTTTTGCAGAGCCCAGCCTAGCCGCTCGGCCACGACGCCAATTATTTATTGGTTTGCAAATGTAACATAATAATTCCAAAATGCAAATCCCAATTCCCAAATAAAACACATAATGGTAATACCTTGGAATTTGTAATTTTTTAAATTTAACTTCTGGATTCTTCCATTTCAATAGTAACCGCTTCAACATCACCGCCAATAGGAGGATTTAATTTTGAAACCGCCAATTTTACGGCAGAAACAGTCGGTACTTCCGATAAAATTCGGCTTATGATTCTATGAGCCACGTGTTCTAACAAATGGGATCGAATGGCCATTTCCTCAACAACAATTTGGTTCAAAAGCACATAATCTACCGTGTCTTTCAAATCATCCGAAACAGAAGACTTTTTCAGATTTGTTTTCACTTCTAAATCAACCGAATAGTCGGAACCAATTTTACCCTCTTCCAATAAACAGCCGTGATAGGAAAAGGTTCTGATATTTTTTAGTTTTATAACGCCCATATTTTTTTGTTTAAAGTTTAAAGTTTAAGGTTGTAGCGTTAACTTTTTATAGGTTTCTAATGAAACTTTAAACTTTAAACCTTAAACTTTTTTACCTTTGCTAAAATTAAACAAAATTATGTCAACCGAAGAGAAATCACTTCATTTTATAGAACAAATCATTGAAGACAGTTTGGCAAGCGGTTTTCCCCAAGATAAATTACGCTTTCGTTTTCCCCCAGAACCTAATGGTTATTTACATATTGGCCATGCCAAATCCATTTGCTTAAATTTCGGTTTGGGCTTGCGATACAATGCGCCAGTTAATCTACGTTTTGACGACACCAATCCTGCCAAGGAGGAACAAGAATATGTTGATGCCATCAAAGAAGATTTGCATTGGTTGGGCTTCGAATGGGCACAAGAACATTATGCTTCCGACTATTTTCAACAGTTATATGATTGGGCGGTTTTGATGATAAAGAACGGAAAAGCCTATCTTGACAGTCAATCTTCCGAAGATATGGCGAACCAAAAGGGAACGCCAACTCAACCGGGTGTTGATGGACCGTATAGGAATCGCTCGGTTGAAGAGAATTTGACTTTGTTTGAAGCAATGAAAAACGGCGATTTTCCGGAAGGAAGCCACG
>JBIKPM010000275.1:0-3262 GCA_044357435.1 Flavobacterium sp.
CCCAACATATTGTTGCACCGGGTATTTTGGTATTATGGCACCTGCTTTTATAAAAATCGGAATTTGGTCAAACTTAGCATCAACCCACATTTCTTTTCCTCCAGAAATTAATTCATTTGTCCAGTAATTATACCATTGACCACGAGGAACAAACATTCTTCTTCCCAATGAATTTGGCTCCAGAATAGGGCAAACTAAAATTTGGTTACCAAAAATAAATTCATCATTTCGATAATGTGTTTGAATATCATCTTGATCATAATACACCAAAGGTTTCAACATTGGGATTCCTTCTTCGATATATTGCCAAAACATGGTATATAGATAAGGTAATAATTGGTAGCGTAGGCTGACAAATTTTCGGGTAATATCGATTACTTCCTCATCAAATGCCCAAGGTTCCTGATCACCGTGATCGCCAGAAGAATGGGTTCTACAAAAGGGGTGAAAAACACCCAATTGAATCCAACGCGCGTATAATTCCCCTGATGGTTGTTCCGCAAATCCTCCAATATCTGAACCTGTGAATCCCATTCCCGAAATACACATTCTTTGCACTTGAATATTAGCAATCCATAAATGTTCCCAGGTGGCAACATTATCGCCCGTCCAAGAAGACGTGTAGCGTTGTGCTCCTGAGTAAGCAGATCTTGTTATTACAAAAGGTCTTTTTGGGTAAGCAAACCTTTTCACTCCATGATAAGTGGCTCTTGCCATTTGAGTTCCATAGATGTTATGTGCTTTTCTATGGCTGCAAGGATTTCCATCATAATCGTGGCGCACATCCATAGGGAATGTCTTGTTTGGGACCTCCATAACAGCGGGTTCATTCATATCATTCCAAACTCCTTTTACACCAATGTCTGAAACTAATTCTTTGAACAATCCAGCCCACCATTCTCTAACTTCAGGATTCGTATAGTCCGGGAAATTACATTCTCCTGGCCAAACTTTCCCTTTCATATAAGGTCCATCGGCTCTTTTACAGAAATAATCTTTCGCCAATGCCTCTTTGTAAACCGAATATTCCTTATCGATTTTTATTCCTGGATCAATAATAACCACCGTTTTAAATCCATCCTCGGCTAATTCAGCTACCATTCTTTTTGGATCTGGGAAATATTCCTTATTCCATGTAAAACAACGAAAACCTTCCATGTAGTCAATATCCAAATAAATGGCATCGCAAGGTATTTTTAATTCCCTAAATTTTGACGTAATCTCCTTTACATTACTTTCCGGAAAATAGCTCCACTTACATTGATGGTAACCTAGCGCCCAAAGTGGCGGCAATTCTGGTTTTCCTGTCAAATC
Source organism: Flavobacterium sp. (assembly GCA_044357435.1). Lineage (GTDB taxonomy): Bacteria > Bacteroidota > Bacteroidia > Flavobacteriales > Flavobacteriaceae > Flavobacterium. The sequence goes on from JBIKPM010000275.1 coordinate 1,315, forward strand.
AGTATAGGTGGTAACCACATCTTGCATTTGCGGGCCATGAATGAAATAATAGTTCATTTCTCCTCCTTCTGCCCAAAAACTGGTTACATTTCTTCTTTCGTGACAAAAATCAAAATAGGTTCTAAAAGTGTTGTCAAAGAAAATGCCGTAGGATTGTTTTTTCTGTAGTCCAATATAAAAAGGCACTACTTTGTATAATGGTTCTTGGTCTTTTTGAAAGGCATATTGATCCGTAGCAAAATTTTCCAGTCTTTTACCCTTCAAATTCAGCTGGGTTGCTTTATCACCAAGTCCGTAAAAGCATTCGCCATCTTTTGAGGCTTTGCTCATTTTTACAATATTACCACCAAATTCAAAACTTTCTTCCCAGTGAAAACCCAATTCATCTTCGAGTAAAACATTCCCTTTTAAATCAAAAATAGATACTCTCATATCTATTTTTTGAATTCGACACTGTACTTTACTTGTCTTTATTTGGTAAAATTCCTTTTCCTCGGTAACTTCCAGAAAATTATATCCATGAGAATGGCTTTTATCAATCGCATATGAAAAATCGTTACTGAAATATCCTTTTGTAGTATATCTAAAACGAATCAAACTATCTCTAAGAACTGTTATTTTTAAAATTACACTATTGTCAGTATAAAAATAAACCGAATCTACTTCTTTTTCAAATGAAACTATTGCTGATGGATATAAATCCCCTTTAAATTCTAATTCTGTATTTGTAATCATTTTTTTAAGCTATTTTAAAACCTTTTTAGTTAACGTGCCAAAAATACAAAATTCCTTTTTTAGGCCAAACTTAATGTATGGATTTAATCACGAAAACTTTGAATAAGCATATTAAATAAGGAAAATGTAAAAACAAACTGTTTATTTTAAAAATAACGCATTTAAAACAAAAAATATAATTGGTTGTTACAATTGAAATTTACGCATATTTAAAAATAGTTACACTCAAAGGAGCTAAAAGCAATGGTATTGAATATTCTCGACCATCATATGGAGATGCTTCAACAGTTAACTTATTTGGATTCGCAACTCCACTACCCCCATAAATAGCCGCGTCACTATTAAAAATCTCTACCAGTTTCCCTTTTTTAGGTAAACCAATACGATAACTTGGACGAACTACTTGTGTGAAGTTGCAAACTACAATCACGTCATCTTTAGGCTTGTTTCCTTTTCGAATAAAAGACATCACCGCATTTTGATGATCGGAATAATTAATCCATTCGAAACCTTCAGGACTAAATTGTTTTTCATGCAATGCTGGCTGTGTTTTATACAAAGTATTCAGATCAGTTATCGTTTTTTTGATCCCTTCGTGATAGTCATATTGCAATAAATGCCAATCTAAACTTCCTTCAAAATTCCATTCGGCACTTTGTCCAAATTCAGCGCCCATAAACAACAATTTTGTTCCTGGATGTGTGAACATATAACCATAAAGCAATCGTAAATTGGCAAATTTTTGCCATTCGTCACCCGGCATTCTTCCAGCAATAGAATGTTTTCCATAAACCACTTCATCATGAGAAAGTGGCAACATAAAATTTTCAGAAAAAGTATACGTCATCGAAAAGGTTAAATCGTTTTGATGGTATTTTCTGTAAACCGTGTCTTTTTGAAAATATTCCAAGGTATCGTGCATCCATCCCATCATCCATTTCATTCCAAACCCTAATCCCCCCATGGAAGTTGGCCTAGAAACCATCGGGAAAGAAGTGCTCTCCTCAGCAATCGTTTGTACTCCTTCAAAGTTTGAATAAACGGCTTCATTAAATTCTTTCAGAAAACTTATAGTATCCAAATTTTCTCTTCCTCCATAAATATTAGGTTCCCATTCCCCATCCTCTCTGGAATAATCCAAATACAACATTGATGCGACGGCATCAACTCGAAGTGCATCGGCATGATAATGTTGCAACCAAAAAATAGCATT
>JBIKPM010000062.1:0-9455 GCA_044357435.1 Flavobacterium sp.
GTTATTGTAAAGAAATCCTAATTTTGCTGTTCTAGAAAAATTTTCAACAACACTTCCGGTTCGATTAAAGGATTTGAATTCTTTTTCATCAAATTGAGAATTCTATTTATGGCCATTGGATTCAACCCCATATTGATGGAAATTTGTTGTATCGCATTTTCTTCTTTTCTGTGCAAAACGCCATCACTATGCATCAACAAGGCCAAACGATAAAACTGTTGAATGCGTTCAAAATCAGATTTTATCATTTCTTGAGGCAATTCCTGATGAAATAAATCGTTAAAAACCTCCTTTTCTATTTGGAGTTCTTGCGCCACGATTAACAAAAAATCGTACTCTCTTTTATGCAATTGCCCATCAACGGTTGAGAAAGCAATCATTTCTAAAAGTAAATTTCTTTTTTCTTCGAAAGTGTCCATCAAATTAATATTTTTAGCTAAAATACAAAAAACAATACCAATCATCCGATAACATCCCGAAAAAAAATCGCAAGATCGTTTTGTAAAATCGTATCTTTGAACTTTAATTGATTAGCCTATTCGCTCCGATAATTATCGTGACTCGAGCCAGGTTATAAATTCTGCACTTTAACTTTTTTAAAATATAAAAATGACAAATAACGATATCCTAAAAAAATTACGTGTTGCCTTGATGTTAAGAGACGACCAAATAGTTGAAATACTGGAATTGGTAGATTTTAGAATTTCAAAATCAGAATTAGGCGCTTTTTTCCGTGCCGAAGACCACGAAAATTATGTAGAATGTGGTGACCAAGTATTACGAAATTTCCTGAACGGTTTGGTAATTCACCTTCGTGGCACAAAGGAAAAACCTAAAAATCCAACAGCCGTTTTAGCCAAACACAAAGCTCAAATTCCTAAAAAGGAAGGGTTTTCAGAACGCGCCGAGTTTAAACAAAAACCAAAAGACGAAGATAGAGCCAGAGGTGACCAGAGTCCTTCAAAAACGAAGCCGGCAGCCAAAAAGAAACCTTTCAAAAAACCAGCCCCAAAAATACAGGTGGTGGAGAAAGTGAAATTCAATTTCGGAAAGAATAAAAAATCATAAATTCTGCCTAGAGGATTTCAATTAAATCATAGTCACAAAAAAATCCTGAGCTTTCACTCAGGATTTTCATTTAATTAAAAAACCAGTATTTTTACAATGTTCTTTTCCCGGTTATGGTAATTGTTCTATTTTCGTCATCTTTAAACGAACCATTCAATGCATCTCCGGTAATTGTCCCGATAACTCTACCTTCAAGAATCAATTGGTTGCTTGCATTAATAGTACCTGAACCGTAGTCCGTATCCGTTTGACCATCTTCCTTAACTACATATCCAAATTCTGCCAATGATCTTGAGAGCACCATATTAAAGACCCCTTTTTCACCACCTGTTACTGAATAAGTTCCTTCAAAAGCTTCAATTAATGAAGTTGATGTTTCTTTAGCTAATTCAAAAACAGCATCGGGATGTCCAGGAATACTGGAAGAAACCATCGTAGGAGTTGAACCACCCAATCCTACAGAAAATGTCATGGTTATTGGGCTTCCATTAAAAGTTCCCGTAAAAGGTGCCACATACGATTGACCGTCAACCAAACTTACATTTGATGTTAATGCAACACTCACTCCGTCTAAAACCATTGTTGCGGTAATCGTATTACTACCGTTTTGTATGTTAATTGAAATTGTTCCCGTAGAACCTATAATAATTCCTTTGTACATTCCTTTAACAGTGGCATCATTAGCGGCTAAAGCGTCTGGGGTAGTTTTACATGTCAAGCAAGTATAACTTGCAACCGGCGTTTCATCGTCTTTTGAACAAGAAGCGATTAAAATTCCAATAAAAAAAACAGGTAAAATTAGTAGTGCAATTCGTTTTTTGAAAGTTTTCATAAAATTGATTTAGTTTGGTTAATAAAAAATAGGCTTATTACAGCATTTTTGCTTAACCAAATGTAGAGGGGAAAAACAAGTCCTGACAATACCCAAATAGTGGTAATTTTATAAATTGAAAGGGTATGAAATTATTTGGAAAACACTTTATTCAATGCTTCAGTCCGCGAATTGACCTGTAATTTTTCGTAGATATTTCGGATGTGTGTTCGCACAGTTTCTGTGCTTAGGAACAATTTATCGGCAATTTCTTTGTATCGTAATCCTTGCGAAAGTAGGTTGAGAATTTCTTTTTCGCGTTCGGATAGTTTTAACATTTCACTGTTTCCTGAATTCGAATTTCGGAAAGAGTCCACCACTTTCCGGGCAATGTTACTGCTCATTGGTGATCCGCCATTGAACACTTCGACGATTGCATCAAGGATTTTTGAAGGCTGTGTTGTTTTTGTCAGATAACCTGAAGCTCCCGTTTTTAGTGCTTTGAAAACCGAATCAGTATCTTCAAATGAAGTACACATCAAAAACTGAACGGACTGACATTTTGGTTTTAACTCGAAAATACACTCAATACCGTCTTTCCCTGGAAGATGAATGTCCATTAGAACCACATCTAAATTTAGCGTTGGAATAGTAATTATTGCCTCTTCTGCCGTTTTAAATGCATAGTCACAGACAAACCCTTCACTCCCATTTATTAGAATAGTGAGACTCTCCCTTATTTGCCTTTCGTCTTCAACGATTGCTACATTTATTGTCATCGGAACTAAATTAGTTTTTCTACATTAAAAAGCGCTACTACTAATGTGGTATTTTTTACTATTACGATTATCAACTGTCTTTAATTATTCGCTTAAGAGGCAACGCAATATTAATCTCTGTACCCTCATTATTGTTAGAAACAATGGTGAAAATCCCGCCAATTGTTCTCAACCGGCTTGGCATAATTAGCAAGCCATTCCCCTTTCTATCCGTATCACAATTTAAACCAACACCGTTATCTTTAATGGAAATCAGTAAATTACTTGATGTTATTTCAACTTTAAAAAAAACGTCGGTCGCTTTGGAGTGTTTCACGATATTATTTAAAGACTCTTTTACAACCATAAATAATTCCCGATTAGCTTCTTTGATAATTGGAGTTTTTGGAAGAATTTCTGGAAATAAATTATGCAATTCAATTGGGTAATCTTCTAGATAGTCTGTAGAATATTCTCTTATTCGAGCTAGAAGATTAGCAATAGTTGTGTTCTCAGTATTTAATGCCCAAATTAAATCACGCATATTTTCAATCAATTTGTTAGCCGTTTCTTTAACTGATTCACTGTTGTTTCTAATTTCAGGTAAATGTTGTGTTTTTTGGGAAATGATTTCACTCAAAAAATTGATTTTTGTCAATCCAGATCCTAAATCATCATGGATATCTTTGGAGATTCTAAGCCTTTCTTGTTCTTCGGTTTGCCAAATAATTTTTTCCTTTATTAATTTATTTTTTAACTTTTGACTTTTTTCCCAAAAGTAAGCGATGCCTAGCATTCCCATTATCAGGATAATAAAAGCGGTAATTTGATAGTTCATTTTCTTTATCAGAATTTTTTGTTCACTTATCTTAAGATTCCTGATTTTGCCTTCTTGATTTAAAAATTTTATTTCATCGACCTTTTTTTGGGTTTCATATTTAATATGCATTTCTGCAAGTTGCCCTGAACGTTCTTTGTTTATGAAGTTCTCTTTTTCCAGTTCATACAATTTTCTATATTTGATGGCATTATTAAACTGATTTAGTTTTTCATAAGCTACAGCAATGCCATCATACGATTCAATTATTACTTCTTTGGCGTCAATTGCTTTGGCATTTTCATTTGCCAACTTGCATAATTCTAATGATTTAAGATAATTATGTGTCAGAGCATATACATTTCCAAGATTGTTTTGATTCGCGGCAACCATAAATTTATCACCCAATTTTCCAGATAAAATTAAGGCTGATTCATAATTTTTGATTGCTTCCGGATAGTTTTTAAGGTATTTGTGAACAATTGCCAAATTATTAAACACCATTGAAATTTTCTGTTCATCGTCTTTAGATTTGTAAATTTCTAAAGCATTGGAATACATTTGTAAAGCCCTATCATATTTTATTTGTTGCTCAAAAACAACTCCCATATTATTCTGGCAATCGGCCATAAGCAACAAATTATTCTTCTGCTTTGCGAGTACAAAAGAATTATTATAATACTGCATTGCCTTAACAAAATCTTTTTGTTCTTCATACAAAGCACCAATATTTTTATAGGTTTTAGCCATACTCAAAGTGTCTTTACTTTGCTTTGAAATGACCATAGACAAGAAATATTTTTTAAGTGCTTCTTCTGATTTACCGGTTTGTGACAAGGCTCTCCCTATATTGTTGTATGTTTTTCCCAATAATTGATTATTCCCATTTTTTTTAAAAATGGTTAGACATTTATTAAATTTTAAAATTGCCTCCTGATAGTCCCCTTTGGAGTAAAGTGCTTCGCCTTGATTCAAAAGGATTTCTGCTGAAGCCTTAGTTTGCGAAAAAACAAAAAAAGTATGTAGTATTAAAAGTAAAAGAATAAAGTGTTTTTTCATAGTCGAACATTGAAATTCTCGTTGAAGTTACAACATAATAATGATTTTCTATATTTTACTTCAAAAAACGAGTAACCAAAAATATTACATCCAAAAAAACTTGTCATAATTGGTAGTGCGATTATTATATTTGTAAAAAAATAGTATAATTTAGTGAAAAAATCAATTTTATGAAAATATTAGGAATAGGTTCCAGAATTCATCATTCAGAATTTGGAAAGGGAGTGATTACCAATGTTTCTTCCAAAGAATATTGGGTAACATTTATAGAAAATGGCTTGGAAACTATAGCTATCGACAGTGAATTTGAGGTCTTGGAAGCTGTAGAAAATGAAGTCGACACCGTTAGTTTTTATGATGTGGAAAAGAGTTTACTTCAAATTTTAAAAAAATGGTCGGATATTTCAGAAATTGTTCCGATTGCGGATAAGTGGAAGGGTGGGAAGATAATATTAGATCCAGGTCAGCCCGGATTGGCTTCAAAAGAAATTCCAATTGACACTTTTTTTCACAAAATAATTATGGTCCGTGACCGATTGCGAGTCATGGAACAAAAAATAAATGCCAGTACTATCGAAGAAATTGAAAAAATAGAATTACAACAATACATTACCAGAATTTATGGAAGTTTGACTACTTTTAATGTATTGTTCAAAACACCAACTCATTATTTTGTTGGTGATAAAACAAAATAGTTTTTAGGATAAAAACAATTTCTTAAAAATAATCAAGTGTAAATTTATGGTGTAATCAAAACTAAAAAAAATGAAAAAAGTAACACTGTCAATCATTCTATTTATTGCTGTAATTATTGGTTGTAAAACCAGTTCTTCGAATGGAATAACAAATAAATTAAACATCACTTTTGAATCAAAAAGCAACAGTACTGTCTCTGGAACAGGCTCTTTTTCGGAAAAAAATGGCACAGTGATTTTTATTGCAAAATTATCTGGATTAAAACCCGGTATTCATGCCATACATATTCACGAAAAATCGGATTGTTCGGCTGCAGATGGAAGTTCAGCTGGAGGACATTGGAATCCTACCTTCAAAAAGCATGGCAAATTAGGCCAGGGCGAATCACATAAAGGTGATATTGGGAATTTCAATGCCGATGAAAAAGGAAATGGAACCATCACTTTTACGACTGACGAATGGTGTATTGGCTGTGGAGATACCACAAAAGATATTCTTGAAAAAGGTTTGATTGTTCATGAAGGTGCTGATGATTATATATCCCAACCATCCGGAAATGCAGGAGCAAGAATTGCATGTTCGGCAATTATAAAACCGTCTTCATTTTAGGAAGAAGATGGTTTTAAATTTTATAATTATATTAAAAAAAAACACAAAAAAGCATAGATTTATAGCCTCAAATTAAAGCAATGATTAACCCTTCGGCAAACGGTTGGATAGACAAATTTTTCTCAAAACAAAAAACCTCTCTATTTTCTGATGAAGAGAATTTGAATACGTTTTATAAAAAAGTCAGAGAAACAGGGTTTATATACGGCCATATAGTTTCCTTCGACAAATCTAGCCCAATAGATACAAAATCTTGGCTTGGAAACGAAATATCTAAAGTGGCACTACTGAATACTTTATTTGGTATTTATGTATTGTCCACAAACGATTCTAAAACTGAAAATTTCATTTCTAAAGTAGTTGCTTTTTATAACGAAATGAATCCTGAAGGCTTTAATTTATTTAAAAAAGTATTGCCTGAAAGCTCCCCTTCATTAAACTTGGAAAAAATAATTGATAGTCGAGTTCAAACCAATATCGATATTATCAGCAAAAACTTTTCACATATTTTAACCAATGCATTGCTTTTTATTGATATTCTGGCTTTCCGCCAATATCTAATTCACGGAGCAATTCCTGAAAAATATTTAAAAAAAATAGAGGAAGCCATTATAAATATTGTTTCCCTTGCGCTGAAAACTAAATCTAACAAATCTAAATATGACGATTTATTGATTAAGCTTTTTGAGTCATCCGTTCGGTACACTAAATTCTCGACGGTAAATATTCAATCCCGAAATTTTGGAATGGGGGAACTGGAGCTAGACTATTTTACAAACGAGTTAGAAAAAAACTACCTCATTGACATGGCCGGAATGGCCTTATGGAGCGATGGAATTATCGAAAAAGACGAGGCTTATTTTCTTCATAAATTAGCCGAATTGATGACTGTTTCCGACGATTTCGTAACCGAAAGTATAGCAAAAACAAATGAATTCATCACAAACTACAAGGATGAAATTCCCTATTTTAATTACTCCAATCCTGTCAAACATTTTTATGACCAAACCACTCAAACTGTCACAAAATTAATTACTCGCAACAAAAACAGATTAGTAAAAGAAATTGTTCAAAGCAAGGAATTGATGCTTTTGCTGGCTATTTCCACTAGAAGGGATTTGGATGAAAAAGAAAAGAAAAAAGTAAAAAAACAATTATTGGACATTTGTAAAACCGTTCCGTCTCTGACTATATTTCTGCTTCCCGGTGGTAGTTTGTTACTTCCTATCTTAATCAAATTTATCCCTAGACTTTTACCTTCGGCTTTCAATGAAAACCTTGAAGAAAACGAATAAAAAAAATCGGCCTAAAGCGATTTTTTTTTTAAAATTTTAATTGATATACTTCATCCAAATTCTTTTCGGAACTTATGTTGACTTCCAAATCTGTTACGAAACCCGAATTTAAACCATAAGCCCAGCCGTGAAGTGTTAAATCTTGTCCGTTTTTCCATGCAGATTGGACGATGGAGGTTTTAGCCAAATCAAATACTTGTTCTTTCACATTAACTTCCACGAAAGCATTAAACCGATCTGTTTCGTCTTCTATAGAATCCAAATACTCCTGATGCAAACGATACACATCTTTTATATGACGGATCCAGTTGTCTATTATGCCTATTGACAAATTATTCATGGCGGCCTGTATACCACCACAACCGTAATGACCACATACAATAACGTGTTTTACTTTTAAAACATTGACAGCGTAATCCAATACGCTTAACATATTCATGTCACTATGAACTACCATATTGGCAATATTCCGATGCACAAACACTTCACCAGGTTTAGCCCCAACGATTTCATTTGCGGGAACTCTACTGTCCGAACATCCAATCCATAAAAGTGGTGGCGTTTGACCTTTTGCCAAATCTTGGAAATAATTTGGATCCTTCGCCAAAGAAGCTTCCACCCATATTTTATTATTATCCAATATTTTTTTGTAAAAATCACTCATTTCTTTATTTTTTTAAGACCATCAAAAAGCCTATTATTGCAAAAAGGAACAAAAATCTTGTTTATATAATACATAAACAGGAGCTCCTTTTATTCTTTTTTTGAAGCAATAAATCTAGTGATTTATTTTTCGGCTTTTACATTTAGTATGTGCTAATATAAAAACAAAAATAGTAAGAACTTTAATAATAAATTAAATTGATTGTTTTTATATTTGCATCACAAAATACTATATAATGACAATTACCCAATTACAATATGTTTTGGCCGTAGCCGAACATAAAAATTTCACTCTTGCTGCTGAAAAATGTTTCGTTACCCAACCTACATTGAGTATGCAAATTCAAAAAATTGAGGAGGAGCTTAACGTTTTAATATTCGACAGAAGTAAAAAACCAATTCAGCTTACTGACATTGGTGAGAAAATTGTAAATCAAGCCAAAAACATAGTCAATGAAGCCGGGAAAATAAAGGACATTGTTGAATATCAAAAAGGATTTATAGGTGGTGAATTCCGATTGGGAATAATTCCTACCATTACGCCTACACTTTTGCCCATGTTTTTGAATAATTTCATAAAAAAGTATCCAAAAGTAAAACTCATCATCGAAGAATTAAACACCGATGAAATTATTCTTCGTTTGAAAAATGGTCATCTTGATGCAGCCATTGCCGCAACACCGTTAGAAGACGAAAAAATAAAAGAAATCGTCCTATATTACGAACCATTCGTAGCTTATATTCCTACGAATCATGTTATTTCACAGAAAAAAGAAATTGAAATTTCAGACTTAAATCTTGATGATATTTTGTTGCTCCAGGATGGACATTGTTTTCGGGATAGCATTTTAAATTTATGTAAAAACCAAGGTGATGCCGCTAGAAATACATTTCAACTGGAAAGCGGCAGCTTTGAAACATTAATAAAATTAGCGGATGAAGGTTTAGGAACAACACTACTGCCCTATTTGCACACTTTGGATTTGAAGGAAAACGACAAATTAAAATTAAGGCATTTTAAAGAGCCCAAACCAGCTCGTGAAGTAAGCCTAATTTACCCAAAAAGCGAATTGAAAATTCATATTATTGATGCTCTACGAAACACAATTTCAGGAGTGATAAAGGGTGCTATTGCATTCCATAATGTTCAAATTGTTAGCCCAATTCAAAAGAAATAAACAAAAAAGAACCTAAAATAGGTTCTTTTTTGTTTATGGAGTTACAATTATTAAACATTGTTTTAATTCTGGTTTTTCAATTACAAAGTGCAGTAACCATTCTCGCAACAAATCCAATTCAAAGGGTAATAATGCTTTTATTGCCTTTTCTAATTCTTTGCGAAAAAGTATAGGATCGAAACTCACTCTTTCGAGTACTGATTTTGTGTAATCAAACATTATTTTCGACATAACAAATTAAGATTTGGGTTAGAACTTGAAAATAAACTATTGTAAAAGTATGTTTTATTTTTGATAAATCTCACATAATTAAGTAACGTATCAATTATATTTATTATTGCACTAAAACGCCAAAAGATTAAAATTTTCTGGCCCGAAACATTTCTCGTTTTCCTGGTGGTCCTTCCAGTTTTTCGACCGTAAAACCTGCTTCTATCATGCTTCGTTTTATCACTCCGCGCGCAGCATAGGTGACCAATATGCCATTTGGCTTAAGTGCGT
>JBIKPM010000063.1:0-9414 GCA_044357435.1 Flavobacterium sp.
TTATGGGAATCCTTTCTGTTTCAATTCCAGTTTTTTTCAAGCCCTCCAAATAGGAATGATGTGCCACCTCAGAAAGATAATGCACATTTTTTCGCATCACATAACGCCAAGTTGCTTGATTTATAGGTGTATAATCCTCATAGACCTGAGGTCTAACAAACTGTTTCAAATGCCTTGGCAAACGATCTAATAAAGGATTAGATTCTATGGTTGCATCCATAACGAAAAGATTGAATTCTCTGGAAAAATACAAAATCTTAAAATGAATTTCACAAATAATAAACCCAACAAAAAAACCGCAACATGACTGTCACGGTTTACAGTATTTTTTGATAACCCACTTATTTTTTAACTGGCGGATATTGTGCCAAAATTTTTGCCACAAACTCATTAATTTGCCCTTCTTTTTTTTCACGATTTTCGGTTAAATAACCTACTCCCTCCCCTTGCCAAACCAATTCTTTTTTCTTGGCATCAATCAAATCGATATAGAGCGTCCCTTCGGTTGAAGAGGTTACGTATGTTCGACCGCCCCACAAATAGGGATTCCAACCCCAACGCCAACCATAACCCCATCCGGCATTGTATTGATTAACATCCACCAGTTCTCTTTCTTTGGTAAAAATATTTATAAGTAGGTCGGGGGGGTCACTTTTGGACATTCCTTTTTTGTCAAGTTCGATTTCGATGGCATATAAAATTCGTTTTTTGTCCAATTCAGAAATTTGTACTTTATCAATGCCTCTCCTATGGAACGCATACGTTTTATACTGGCTAAAATCGATACTCTTATCGAAGTCTGAATACACACTAATTGCGGAACCACAAGATCCCAAAATAAAAAGTAAAAATAGCGGAAGGATTTTAATTGTTTTCATTTTTTGTAGTTTAATATTTAATACTAAAAGGTTGTTTGCAAACTAAGTTTTAAAAACATTGAAGCAAACAATTTTACATTCAATAAAATTAGCAATAATCACTTTCGGCAAGGGCCATAATCCCTTCACCTTTAATACCAAAAAGCATCTTCACTAGCGCCCATTTTAAAAAAAAATCCTGTTGTTTATAGTCGTAAAATCACTGATTATAAGCGCTTTGAATCTTATTTATTTCATCAACAATCATACCAAATCCGACATTTACGGCTTATTTCCAGCCCATGCCAACGTTATAACTAAATACCTAAATTAACAAAGAAAAAAATGTCGATTATCGCTTTTACATTGACAAATAGGCAGTTGAACGGGACGTATTGTGATGTGAAATTCAATTTGTATGATAGCTAATTGCAGACGCAAAAAACTACTCACTTTTTGGTCTCACCTGTTTTTTTGTCAAATCCATAAGGGCAATGACGACAGCCACTTTTGCAACAATAACCTCTTTTTAAATGATAATTAGAGGTGAAGCATTTATAACCTTCAGGGGTATAGTAAAAATCTTCGCCTTCGACTAATTTCTTTTCATTGCTTTGTTCATTCATGGGCACAAATTTATACACTTTATAACAGATGTTCCTTATTGTTACCAAATATTTAATTCCGAGGAGGTTGCAAAAGCCGTCGACCCGCCTCCTTTAATTTTGCGAAATATCGATTGAACAAAGAAAATTTGATGTTTTTAGCTTACAAAAACATCCATTTTGAACGGCAATACTGTACCAAAGAAAACGAGCCTAATCAATAAAAACGCATTCATCTGTGATAAAAACACCTCTATTTATATGGAAATCAAAATAATATGAGGGTTATTTTAGGCAAATATGCAAAAATACCATTAAAATCATATGTTATTTATCTGATTATCGGTACATTTGTTCGATGAATGGTTACTTTTATCTCATTTTATAAGCTTTGACCTATTTTTCATAGTAGACCCAAATTATACCAATATGCAAAAAATCACCCCCTTCGATAAAAATATTATTTTGCACCTTTTTTCTATTTCATTACTTATTTTCTCAAGTTATATAGGTAATGCACAAGTTGGAATAGGTACCACAACTCCTTTATCGACTTTTGAAGTAAATGGGTCTAACGGCCAAACAGTAACTACAGTAACTTCTGATTTAACTTTAGACGCAACACACAGTGTCATTATTTGCAATAATGGCACAATAGAAAAAACAATAACATTACCAACTGCAATTGGGTCTAAGGGTAGGATTTATTCCATTAAAAGAGGTGAAACAAGCACCGCCAATATAACAATCGCAACGTCATCATCGCAAATGATAGATGGAGAAATTAATTTCATTTTAACCCGAGCGAAAGAAGCTGTAACTCTTATCAGTGATGGTTCAGACTGGAAGGTAACAGGGGCGTTTACACCACAATTTCCCGCGGGAGAAATCAGTTATTTCGATACGACTGGGACTTTAGTTTCTATAACCTCTTCAACTACCGATGGTAGTTCCAATATGTTTCTATGCAATCCTGCCACTACCCTTTCTGCGAATAGTTCCGGCTTTAGCATGACTGCAAATGGGAGGTTAAAATATACGGGGACAACTACAAGGTCTTTCCAAATATCCTGCACGATATCGGCAGTTACGTCTTCTACCGACACATATATTTTCGAATTTAAAAAAACAAACACAAGTTTTTTGAATAACTCCAGAGTGATTCAAAAACTCACCAATTCAGAAGCTCAGAACACCACCATTCAAGTTTTTGTAACGCTTGCGCCAAACGATTATTTAGAGCTCTGGGCAGGAAACATTGGAGGAACGGGCGATGTCATCATAAAATCATTGAACCTTTTTGCATTGGGTATATGAAATTAAAATTAGCCAATAAAATAGTGTTGTTTGCCTCTGGTTTTTTATTTCAGGCACAAGCAAATGCCCAAATGTACGTTGGCCCAAACACCTATGTTTTCGCAAGCAACCAATATGTTTCTATAAAACAAGATTTGGAACTTAACGCAACTACCAGTAATTTTTATTTAAGAGAGAACGGACAATTATTACAAGGAACAACAGGTCCAGGGGTCAATAAAGGACTGGGAAGCTTGTCGGTTTTTCAAGAAGGAAACGCCAACAATTTCCAATTTAATTATTGGTGTTCTCCCGTTGGAAACACGACCACTTCAACCTCAACAAACAATCCATTTGGAATTTCGCAATTGGGAATACCCACAACAATAACCGAAACCACACCAGCAACAATTTTAGCTTCAAATATCTATGATGGCACGGCTTCTCCCTTTAAAATAGCCCCCTATTGGATTTATAAATTTATCAATAAAACCACCTATTCTGATTGGGTTCGGGCAGGATCAACTTCGACGATAGCGGCTGGGGAGGGCTTCACTATGAAAGGAAGTTCGGGAACAAATTTAACTACTGTTAATGGAGTTCAAAACAACCCCGATGGCAATCACCAACGGTATGATTTTAGAGGAAAACCAAATGACGGAACCATTACTATTCCTGTTTTATCGGGTGAATTGACATTGACAGGAAATCCCTATCCTTCATCTATAAATTTGCAAGCCTTTTTAATTGCCGAAACCAATTGTACAGGAATTGCATATTTCTGGCAACAGGACAAAACAGTAAATTCTCATTATATAGCCGATTATAAAGGAGGCTATGCCACATATTCCGGAGCAAATATATATGTACCTGCAGTTTTCTATACTTATGATGGAGCCGGCACCCCAGTTACAACCATAAATAGCACTGCCACTATTTATCAACGAAAATATGCTCCTATCGGTCAAGGTTTTATGATAAAAGGACTTGTAAGCGGAAATGTTCAAATGAAAAACAGTTATCGGGTTTTTGTGCAAGAAGGAAATGAAAATTCATCACAATTTGAAAAAAAAGCCAACAGTAAGAATAAGACTGTCACTGATACTTCATCCCTAATCCGTTTTAATACCTTATTGAACAACGGCCCTATTAGCCAAACGGTATTAGCATTTAATCCATCATCAACAGACGGAGTGGATAGATTTATGGATGCTTCATCAGCAAATGACAACCCAGCAAATATCTATTTTGTTTTAAACAAAAATGAATATGTGATCAATTCGATGCCCTTTGATATAAACAAAAGAATAGCCATTGGTTTCAGAAATTTGGCACAAGCCAATTATAAAATTACGGTAAATGAAATAACGAATCTCACCGAAGTTGAAAATGTATACTTATATGATAAAACGACGAATCAATACTATGACATTAAAAATAGTTTTTATGATTTGACATTGCCAGCAGGAACTCACAATACACGCTATGAAATTACATTTAAAAATAACACTTTAGGAGTAAATGAATCAGTAAAAAACAATTTTGTGGTCATGCAGGACAACACAACCAAAAATCTAACCATTATCAATCCATCGCAGATAGAAATAGCTTCCTATGGTTTATATGATGTGGCGGGCAAGTTGATTTCTTATAAAAAAAAATTAGGGTCTGAATTGTCCTATCTTTTTCCTACTTCAAATTTAAGCGATGGGATTTATATTGTAAAGTTAACCACTAGTGACAAGATAGAGATGGGTCAAAAAATCATCATCAAAAACTAATTTCAAAAAAGAACAAAAAGAACTGATGCAATCTAAAAAGGTTGCATTTTTTGTTCCTTATAAATTTTATCTTTGTGAAAAATTGCCTGATTTGAATCAACACTTAATCATAACGTTTCCAAATTCTATTTCTGTGTCCATTAAGCGGGAAGACTTGATTCACCCTATTGTTTCCGGGAATAAATTCCGAAAGCTTAAATACAACCTGATTCAGGCAAAAGCAGAAAACCAACATACATTACTCACTTTTGGGGGCGCCTTTTCCAATCATATTGCCGCGGTTGCTTTTACAGGAAAGGAACAAGATTTCAAAACCATAGGGATTATTCGAGGGGAGGAATTGAGAAATAAAATTTCCGAAAATCCAACCTTACAGTTTGCCCAAGATTGCGGAATGCAACTGAAGTTTGTGACTCGGGAAGCCTATCGCCAGAAAACTGAAACTGATTTTTTGAGAAATTTAAGAACTAAATTTGGCGCGTTTTATGTTATCCCAGAAGGCGGAACCAACGAACTCGCAGTTAAAGGCTGTGAGGAAATTCTAACTGTCGAGGACTCCGGATTTGATTATATCTGTTGCTCCATTGGAACAGGTGGAACAATTACCGGAATAATAAATAGCCTTTTGCCACACCAAAAAGTTTTAGGATTTCCAGCGTTAAAAGGGAATTTTTTAAAAGATGAAATTCGTATTTTTGCACGGAACGAAAACTGGGAAGTAATTACTGATTATCATTTTGGAGGATATGGGAAAGTAACCCCGGAATTAATTGCATTTATCAATCAGTTTTATAGGGAAAATCAAATTCCTTTGGATCCAATTTATACGGCGAAGATGGTTTTTGGCGTTATGAATTTGATTGAAAAGAATTATTTTCCAAAAAAATCAAAAATTTTACTCATTCACACCGGAGGAATTCAGGGAATTCAGGGAATGAATTTGAAATTAAAAGCAAAAAAATTACTTACAATAAATTTCGATGATTAAAAGAAATCTCCTTTTTATTATAACCTTACTCATCGTAAGTTGCAACACCAATAAGTCTGTGATTCAAACGACCAGGAAAAGTGTCAAGTCGAATAATACAGTGGTGAGAGCTAATAAAAAATCAGCTGTAAAGAAAACGAACGATTCAAAAACAACGAGTGCCAACAGCCCGAAAATAGAAATACTTGAAGCAACAAGCCGCGTAAAAGTAACTAATGAAATGATTTTGACTTATATCAATAATTACAAAGCGGTAGCACAAGCCAATATGAAAAAGTATGGCATTCCGGCAAGCATCATTTTGGGTCAGGCTCTACTGGAATCAGGTTCCGGAACAGGAAATTTATGTGTGCAAGCCAACAATCATTTTGGAATAAAATGCAGCAAAGACTGGTCGGGAGCAACGGTAAGATATGACGACGATGCAGTCGATGAGTGTTTTAGAAAATACAACAATCCACTTGATTCCTTTCGGGATCACTCGCTTTTCTTGTCCGGAAAAACGAGATATGCTTCCCTTTTTAATTTGAAAAAGACCGATTATAAGGCATGGGCCGACGGTTTAAAAGAGGCCGGTTATGCTACAGACAGTCAATATCCAACCAAATTAATCACTTTAATTGAAAAATACCAATTGTATAAATACGATACCGGAGGTGTGGATGAACTGGCAGAAGCAGTAAACGAAAAACCTACAACACCCTTGGAATCAGACCGACACCTAGTCACAAAGGGGGATACACTGTATTCCATTTCTAAAAAATATAATATCTCCATTGAAGATTTGAAAAAGCAAAATAATATTTTTGACAACGCCATTTCAATAGGACAATCCATACTAATATTAAAATAAAACAAATGTTGTATCAAAGAAGCAGTCAGCTTTTTGCTGAGGCCGAAAAAGTAATTCCAGGTGGTGTAAACTCTCCCGTTCGTGCCTTCAAAGCTGTTGGCGGAACTCCTATTTTTGTCAAAAGTGCCAAAGGTGCTTACTTGTTTGATGAAGATGGAAATAAACTAATCGACTACATCAATTCTTGGGGACCAATGATTTTAGGTCATGCCTTCGAACCTGTGGTAGAAGCTGTAATCGAAAAAGCCAAACTGGGAACTTCCTTTGGTATGCCTACGGAATTGGAAACCCAAATTGCGGCTTTGGCCGTTTCGATGGTGCCTAATATTGATAAAATCAGATTTGTGAATTCGGGGACAGAAGCTTGCATGAGTGCCATTCGGTTAGCACGTGGATTTACCAAAAAAGATAAAATCATAAAATTTGCCGGTTGTTATCACGGTCATTCCGATTCTTTTTTGATTCAAGCCGGAAGTGGCGCAGTTACTTTTGGGACACCCAATAGTCCCGGTGTGACTGTAGGAACGGCAAAAGACACTTTGCTGGCAAAATACAACGACTTAGAAAATGTAGCTGAACTAATAGTCGCCAACAAAAACGAAATTGCAGCCATAATTATTGAACCGGTCGCTGGAAATATGGGTTGTATCCCTCCGAATAAAGGATTTTTGGAAGGATTGAGACAACTTTGCACCGACAATGGAATCCTGCTAATTTTTGACGAGGTTATGACAGGATTCAGATTAGCTAGAGGTGGTGTACAAGAATTATTCAATATCAAAGCGGACATTGTTTGCTTCGGAAAAGTAATTGGTGGCGGGTTGCCCGTGGGATCTTTTGCCGCCAGAAACGAAATCATGAATTATCTGGCACCATTAGGGCCTGTTTATCAAGCGGGAACCTTATCCGGAAATCCATTAGCTATGGCAGCAGGATTAGCCATGTTACAAGCTCTAGATGCTGATGAGTCTATTTTCAAAAGATTAGAAGAAAAAACAGCTTATTTAGCAGATGGAATAGATAAAGTTTTAAAGGCAAACAAAGTGGATTTTACCATTAACCGAATTGGATCCATGATTTCAGTTCATTTTGATACCGCTCCGGTTTTCGATTTTCAAAGTGCTGCAAAAGGGGACAATGAAACCTTCAAAAAATTCTTTCATGGATTGCTGCAAGAGGGAATTTATATTGCCCCATCGGCTTATGAAACCTGGTTTATTACCGATGCGCTTTCTTATGAGGATTTGGATTTCACCATTCGAGCCGTAGATAGAGTTTCTAAAACTTTTTAAAAATACAGCTCTCTTTTTTAAAATTAATTATGGACTTCTAGATAGTTAATCTAGATTTTCATCCATTTTTTTAGAATATTTTTTTTTCTTAAAATTACCCATTTTATAGGTCAAAGAAAACATGGCATATCGTTTTAAAACCGTGTTTTCTTCATCTCTAATTATTGTTGACGTAAGCGTTCTTGTGGCGCTTTGGTTTTGATTTAAAACATCATATACTTTTACTTTAAGCATCATTTTTTTATCATAAAATCCATACGATAAACTCGTATTCCACAAATAAAAATCTTTTTTGAAATCATTCGAAATATTCGAATTGTAGATATATCCGAAATCATTTCCAAAAACCCAATTTTGAGGCCAATAGGTAGTAGTTTGCAAATTAATTCTGTGCAATACCGTCGAACTGGCTTTTCTTAATGAATTTTCAAACTTAGTCTCATTGTAAGTAAATCCATACGAAGGTGCTATTGTAAACAACTCCCCATAATCATAATTAAAATAAATCCCGGGGGTGATTCGTAACGCTCTTGTATTGAACAGAACTGTATTTGTAAAACCTTTATCAAAAGAATAATTGCCGCTTAAATTGAACCCGTATTTCAAAACATGAGCCTCCTTTTTTATAGTTTGATTCCAATTAGCTCCAAGAAAAGTTGAATACGTATCCTTTACATTTACATAAGTGGTCGTCTTTTTTCCATTAGCATCATATACCGAAGAAGAAACAATTTCGTCGTTATAATAATCTGTTTTTAAATATAAATTATATCCAGTACGGGAGCGAAAACTATAGTTTTTAAAACTGATTTGTGCACTATTTACCTTATTGGGATTCAAATTAGGATTACCTATAACCGTATTCAAAGGATTTGATAAATTGGCTACTGGCAATAATTGATTAGAAGCAGGAAGCGTATTGAAATAATCGTACTTAAAAGTGAAATATTTAGATCGACTGACCTTATATCTAATTTGTGCTTTGACCAAAGGCAATACATATATTTGATTTAAATCAGTGTCCTTATTTAAGTAAAACGAATGATTATCATAATCCGTAACTGAAGTACTGAAATTAAAATTAAAAGTGTATTTGTTTTTTTCGAAAGTTAATCCCGCTTTTGGTGCAACAGCATTCCGACTTGAAGTAGTATAATTTGACTGTAAGTCATTTAGTGCTGTATAGGATTGTGAAGCAAGATCAAAATCATAGGTTTTTATATCATTTTTTTCATTTACCCAATCAAAATCTACACCTACCCGAACACGCAACGAATCGGTAATTGGCTCTGTAAATTCAATATCAGCTGAGTAGGAACCAAAGGTATTATTATTCAAACTATTTTGATTTCGTTCATCATTAGGTTTATTAATTTGATAAAAAATAGTTTTGGATTGAATTAAACCATCAGAATCCGTAGTGGTATTACTATTACTCAGTACCAAACTTAGATTACGGGATTTTTTTCGGAAGGCTTTATTAAAATTCATGGTGTTTCCAAAAAGAGCATAATTATTTTCTTTACTCGATTTCGAATCACTTTCATTTAAAGCTAGCCCATTTTCATCCTTAGCATTACTGGATGTAATAGCACTATTGATAGAACGGGATTGATTGAGTGTAGGAGTAAAGACAAGCCTTGTGTTTGGATTGATTTTATATTCCAATTCAAAATTGGCTTTATTACTTGTATTCTCATTTCTTGTCTGAGAAACGGATTCAGTCAATATTGCCCCTGTAG
>JBIKPM010000064.1:0-9412 GCA_044357435.1 Flavobacterium sp.
GGAGACCCTTTTTTATTGATTCTTCTTGACTTTTAAAACAAATAAAATACTTTTGCTATTGCAATCGCTTTAAAACATCGGTCATTTTTTTGAAAGTATTGAAGTTTTCATGTTCTACTTTATAATCAATTCTTTCATGCGCCCATGTGGTGTGAAATGGAATATGCACCGCGTGTCCGCCAATGGCCAAAACCGGTAACACATCAGATTTTAAGGAGTTGCCAATCATAAAAAATTCCTTGGGTTGAATCTCCAAACGTTTTATTAAATCGGAATAATCTTTTTCCTGCTTGTCTGACATCACTTCAATATGGTGAAAATAATGTCCTAAACCCGAATCGTGTAACTTCCTGCGTTGGTCTAATAAGTCACCTTTTGTGGCAACGACGAGTTTGTATTTTCCGTGCAAAGCTTGTAAGGTTTCCTCGACCCCATCTAGTAAAATAATGGGTTTATCAAGTAATTCTTTCCCGTATTCAATTATTTTTTCAATGACTTCAACGGGAATGGTATTGTTCGAAATTTTCATCGCCGCCTCAATCATAGAAAGGATATAAGCCTTGATTCCGTAACCGTAGATTTTTAGATTGTCAATTTCGACCTTGAAAAGTTCCTGCGAAATGCCTTGATGCGACAAATAATCTTCCATCAAACCACAGAATTTTCCCTCCGTTTCCTGAAAATAAGGTTCGTTTACGAATAGGGTGTCGTCAGCGTCGAAAGCAATTACTTTTAGGTTCATTATTGTTTAATTTTACCGCAAATTCGCAAATTATTCTTTTTTATTTTGAATTGAAATTTGCAAATTTGCGGTTGAATTTAATTTATCGTTTCGCCATTCGCAACTCCATCCGCATCCGGATTTACAAAAACCAGTTTTCCTTTGGCATTGGTAGTCATCAAAATCATACCTTGACTTTCTACGCCACGAAGGTTTCTTGGAGCCAAATTTACTAAAACCGTCACTTGTTTTCCAATAATATCTTCCGGTTTAAAACTCTCGGCAATTCCTGAAACAATCGTGCGAACATCAATTCCTGTATCAACTTTTAGAATTAATAATTTATTTGCTTTTGGCATTTTTTCTGCTTCGAGAATCGTTCCTACACGCAAATCCATTTTAGCAAAATCATCAAACTGAATCAATTCTTTTTGAGGTTCTGCTTTTTTATTTTCTGCAGTGTTGGCAGTTTTTGTAGCTTCCAATTTATCTATTTGTTTTTGAATTTCTTCATCTTCAATTTTGGCAAACAATAATTCGGCTTCTCCAATTTGGTGTCCGGCAGGAATTAAATCGGAATTTGTAGCAACATCATTCCAGGTTGTTTTCGTCGTTTTTTCCGTAGAGACGTTGCAATGCAACGTTTCCATACACAACGTCTTTGATAATTTCGCAGCAGTAAAAGGCAAAAATGGTTCGCACAAAATCTGCAAAGCAGCGGCAATTTGCAAAGCCACATTCATTTGGGTTTGTACACGAGCGGGATCGGTTTTTATCATTTTCCAAGGCTCTTCATCGGCAAGATATTTATTCCCCAATCGGGCAACATTCATCAATTCGCCCAAAGCTTCACGGAATCTGTAACGTTCGATAGAACTCGAAATCACGGCTGGATAGGCTTTTAATTCGGTCAAAGTTTGTTCATCCATTTCAGAAAGTTCGTTTGGAGTTGGAACAATTCCTTCGTAATATTTGTTGGTCAAAACCACCACACGATTGATGAAATTTCCAAAAATAGCCACCAATTCATTGTTGTTTCTCGCCTGAAAATCTTTCCAGGTAAAATCGTTGTCTTTGGTTTCTGGCGCATTCGATGTCAACGCATAACGCAAAACATCTTGCTGATTTGGAAATTCTTCCAAATATTCGTGCAACCAAACCGCCCAGTTTTTTGAAGTAGATAATTTGTTCCCTTCTAAATTTAAGAACTCATTTGCAGGAACATTATCCGGCAAAATATAACTTCCTTCGGCTTTCAACATCGCCGGGAAAATAATGCAATGAAAAACAATATTATCTTTCCCTATGAAGTGGACCAATTTTGTGTCTTGATCTTTCCAGTAAGGTTCCCAATCTTTTCCCTCGCGTGCAGACCATTCTTTCGAAGAAGAAATGTAGCCAATCGGCGCATCAAACCAAACGTATAATTTTTTTCCTTCGGCGCCTTCAACCGGAACATCGATTCCCCAATCAAGGTCACGCGTTACAGCACGGGGTTCCAATCCACCGTCAATCCAGGATTTTACTTGTCCGTAAACATTGGGTTTCCAGTCATTTTTATGTCCAACAAGAATCCATTCTTTCAAGAAATCTTCATATCTATCCAATGGCAAAAACCAGTGTTTCGTCGATTTCAAAACAGGAGTTTCTCCTGTAATAGTCGATTTTGGATTAATCAAATCCGTGGCGTTCAAAGTCGAACCACATTTTTCGCATTGATCGCCATAGGCTTCTTCGTTACCGCATCGTGGACAAGTACCCACAACAAAACGATCTGCCAAGAATTGGTCTGCTTTGGCATCATACAATTGCTCGGTCACTTCCTCGATGAAATCACCTTTATCATATAGCGTTCTAAAAAATTCCGAAGCCGTTTCGTGATGAATTTTGGCCGAAGTTCTGGAATAATTGTCAAACGAAATTCCAAAATCCGAGAAAGATTTTCGGATAATTCCATCATATTTATCGATTACTTCCTGGGGCGTAACCCCTTCTTTTTTGGCTTTCATCGAAATCGCCACGCCGTGTTCATCGCTACCGCACACAAACAAAACGTCTCTTCCCTGCAACCTTAAATATCTGGAATAAATATCCGAAGGCACGTAAACGCCCGCCAAATGCCCAATATGAATGGGTCCGTTTGTATAAGGCAACGCCGCCGTAATGGTATATCTTTTTGGATTCTGTAACATAATAGAATTTAATGAAGTGCAAAAATAAGTTTTTTTATGATAGGACGTAGGGACAAGTCGTGACTTGTCTGTACTGTGTAAAAATTTTTGTGTTTTTAAAGATTTTTCAGGAGCTATTTCCTGCTCTTCACTCTATCTTTTCTTGCTTAAAGAAAGCAAGAAAAGGATGCCGTTGCGATCAGGGCTAGGGAATCTCATTAACAATAATAATTCTTCATTCAAAAAATTAATTTTTTCCAAAGCTTCCAGCCTTCCAAAGGCTGGAAGCTTTAAAAAAAAACTTTGTCCGAATCTTATCAAACATTTCCTTAAATTTGCTACCGTTATTATAAAAGTTAGCGTTTAAAAAATCAGGATATGTTACAAATTGCGTTTATTAGAGAGAATCAGGAAAAAGTAATCACCGCTTTGGCGAAACGAAATATGGATGCCACCAGCATTGTTCAAGAGGTGGTACAACTGGATGAGCGCCGTCGCGCCACGCAAGTGGAGTTGGACGGAATTTTATCTGAATCTAATAAATTAGCAAAGGATATTGGTGAATTGATGAAAGCTGGCGAAAAAGCCAAAGCCGCCATTCTCAAAGAAAAAACAGTGCTTTTAAAAGAAAAAAGCAAAGCATTGGCCGAAACTGCCGACCAATTGGCCGCCGATCTTTTAGAAAAATTATACACTTTACCCAATCTTCCAGCCGATATTGTTCCCGAAGGAAAAACGCCCGAGGAAAACCTAAACGTTTTTCAAGAAGGCGATATTCCAGTTTTGCACGAAGGAGCGCAACCCCATTGGGAGTTGGTGAAAAAATACGACATCATCGATTTCGAATTAGGAAACAAAATTACTGGCGCAGGATTTCCGGTTTACAAAGGAAAAGGGGCCAAGTTGCAACGTGCTTTAATCAATTATTTCTTGGATAAAAACACGGCTGCAGGTTATAATGAAGTTCAGGTGCCACACATGGTCAACGAAGCTTCTGCTTATGGAACGGGACAATTGCCGGACAAAGAAGGGCAAATGTACCATGACGCCACCGATAATCTATATTTGATTCCAACAGCGGAAGTTCCAGTGACGAATTTGTTTCGTGACGTAATTTTGAACGAAAACGAATTGCCAATTTTAACTACGGCTTACACCCCTTGTTTCCGTCGTGAAGCCGGTTCTTATGGCGCTCACGTTCGGGGTTTGAACCGTTTGCACCAATTTGACAAAGTCGAAATCGTGCGAGTGGAACATCCTGATAAATCTTATGAAGCCCTAGACGGAATGGTCGAACACGTAAAAAATATTCTCCAAGAATTGAAATTACCGTATAGAATATTGCGTCTTTGTGGCGGCGATATGGGTTTTACATCGGCTTTGACCTATGATTTCGAAGTGTATTCTACGGCGCAGGAGCGTTGGTTAGAAATCAGTTCAGTTTCTAATTTCGAGACTTTTCAGGCGAATCGTTTGAAATTGCGTTTCAAGGACAAAGACGGAAAAAACCAATTGGCACACACTTTAAACGGTAGTTCATTGGCTTTGCCTAGAGTCTTGGCTGGAATTTTGGAAAATTATCAAACTGCGGAAGGCATTGTAATTCCAGAGGTTTTGCGAAGCTATTGTGGGTTTGATATTATAGATTAAATTAGTATTTCGCTTTCAGTCGAAATTTTGAGAACCACAAATGAAGGTAAGAAATCCAATTAAAAACAGACCATGAAACGTCACTTACTCTACATCACCCTATTTTTCTCCTTAGTTTGTTTTTCGCAAAACGAGCAATTGGCGCAATATTATTACGACAAAGGTGATTTTGAGAAAGCCAAAATTAGTTTCGAAGAATTGCTAAAAGCAACGCCTCAAAATTCACAATATTTTCAAAAAACGATAGAGTGTTACCAGCAATTGCAGCAATTTGATTTTGCCGAAAAAGTCATTCAAGCCCGATTAGACAAATACAAGCAAGCTAATCTTTTGGTGGAATTGGGTTATAATTTCCAGTTGCAAAAGAATGAGGCTTCTGCCAAAAAGTATTATGACCAAGCAATCGACCGAATCAAGAAAAATCCAAATGAAGTGTACAACATTTCAAATTCTTTCGAGAAAAAAGTCTTGTTGGATTATGCTTTGAAATCTTACCAAACAGCTTTAGCTCTAGTCCCGACTTTTAATTTCAACTACCAAATGGCGTTGCTTTACGGCCAACTGGGTAAAACCGAAATGATGATTTCGACCTTTCTTAATGAAGCCTACGCCAATCCCCAAAATTCGATTTTGATTCAAAATCAATTGGCTCGTTTTATGGTTGAAGATGGTGATGCCAATTTTAATGAAACCTTGCGCAAGGCATTAATCATAAAGACACAAGAAGGGCAAGATGTTTTTTGGAACCATTATTTGAGTTGGTTTTATGTGCAGCAAAAAGAATTCGGAAAAGCTTTTATTCAGGAAAAATCAATCTACAAACGTGGCTTACAATCGCTTTCCAGCATCGTGAATTTGGGTCAACTTGCCATTGAGGAAGAGGATCATGAAACTGCCAAGGAAATTCTGGGATTTGTATTGGAAAACACAACTGATTTAGAATTGCTCATTCAAGCTCATTCCTATTTACTAAAAATGAAAATTGAAAAGGCTCAAGAAAAGGATTTTGCGGCCATCAATACCGAATTAATCGGCTTATTGGCTGAGTATGAAACAAGTCCCACTACCTTATCTTTGCAGTTAATTCAGGCGCATTTCGTGGCGTTTAATTTGCGAAAATCAGAGGAAGGAAAATCCATAATCAAGAAAGCACTTGAATTGCAATTGAATCCTTATGAAGTGGCCCAGGCCAAAATGGAGTTGGCGGACATTTTGCTTTTCGAAGAAAAATTCAATCAGGCATTGCTCTATTATTCCCAAATTGAAGAAGATTTGAAAAATGATGTCGTGGCCCACGAAGCAAGTTTGAAAGCCGCCAAGACCAGTTATTTTCAGGGAGATTTTGTTTGGGCTTCGAAGCAGTTCAAGGAATTAAAATCCGCCAGTACACAATTGATCGCCAATGATGCCTTGGAATATTTTCTTTTAATCAGCGACAATACCGTTGCCGACTCGACACAAACGGCTTTGAAACAATTTGCCAAAGGCGATTATTTGTTATATCAAAACAGGAATCAGGAAGCGATTGCACAGTTTCAATCGATTTTAAAAAGCTTCAAAGGGCAGGAAATTGAAGCGGTAACTTTGTTGCGATTGGGAAGAATATTCGAAAAACAAGGCGAATATGATTTGGCTTTAAGCCAATATCAGAATATCATAGCGCAACACGCTGACGGAATTTACATTGATGAAGCGTTGTATTTTTCGGCAGAAATTGAGAACAATAAGTTACAACAACCCGAAAAGGCAAAGCCATTGTACGAAAAAATAATTTTTAATCATCAGGACAGTATTTACTTTGTGGAAGCTCGAAAAAAATACAGGCAATTGCGGGGAGATAAGAATCTTTAAAAAATTCTAAAAATGAAATTGCTTCGCCTGTTCACTATCGCTCGAGTCCAAATTCCAAATGGGTTGGAGTTTTATAATAATTAACAATATTAATTCTATTCCGGCTCCCTCTCCTTTGGAGAGGGCTGGGGGTGAGGAAAACTTTTAGACAATGATTATTTACAACGTTACCACAAACATACACGAAAGCGTTCACGACCAATGGATGATTTGGATGCAACACAAGCACATTCCTGAAATGCTGGCCACGGGAAAATTCTCTTCGGCAAGAATGGTAAGGGTTTTAATTGAGGAAGAAATGGGCGGACTAACCTATTCCGTTCAATACACAACGGATAGCAAAGCAACTTTAGAAAAATATTACCAAGAAGATGCTCCAAAATTGCGCGAAGAAGGGGTAAAATTATTTGGGGACAAAATACTTTCTTTTAGAACCGAGTTGGAGGTGATTTCGGAACAATAAAAAGTGTTCCATTTGGAAATAATTAGCCACAGATTAAACAGATTTACACAGATTTTTAATTTAGAATTTAGAAAAAAATCCGTGACCATCAGTAAAATCAGTATCATCCGTGTCCCATTTGGATACAATATTTAAACAAAAAACCTTTGCGCCTTCGCGTCTTTGTGGTTAAAAAACAATATGGAAAAAGTAAAAGCCAAAAAACACCTCGGACAACATTTCTTGAAAGACGAAAGCATCGCCAAGGCAATTGCGGATACTTTGAATCTCGAAGGATATAATGATGTGTTAGAAATAGGACCGGGAATGGGCGTTTTGACCAAGTATTTATTGGAAAAACCAATCAATACTTATGTTATCGAAATCGATTCCGAATCGGTGGAATATTTGGATGCCAATTATCCCAAATTACACGGAAAAATCATTTCCAAAGATTTTTTAAAATGCGACATAAACGAAATTTTTCATGGTCAACAATTCGCCATAATAGGGAATTTTCCGTACAATATTTCGACACAAATTGTATTTAAAGCTTTGGAATATCGAGACCAAATACCGGAATTTGCAGGAATGTTCCAAAAAGAAGTTGCCGAGCGCATTTGTGAAAAAAAAGGCACCAAAGCCTATGGAATTCTATCCGTTTTAGTTCAGGCTTTTTACGATGCCGAATATTTGTTTACCGTTGACGAAAATGTATTTATTCCGCCACCAAAAGTAAAGTCTGGTGTGTTGCGTTTGCGCCGAAAGGAAAACTATAGCCTGCCTTGTGGAGAAAAGTTATTTTTCACGGTGGTGAAAACTGCTTTCCAGCAGCGAAGAAAAACACTGAGAAATAGTTTAAAAACATTAAATTTGTCCGATAGTTTAAAAGAAGATACTGTTTTTAATCTGCGTCCTGAACAACTTAACGTTGAACAATTTATAGCGCTTACCCAAAAAATAGAAGCCGATGGAATTTAAAATCAGCAAAGAGCTAATCCAAGAATTAGAGCAATTTATTCAAAACAAAGACGACCAGCAACTGGGCGTTTTATTGAATGACTTGCACCACGCTGATATTGCAGAGATACTTGACGAGCTTGATTTTGATGAGGCAACCTATATTTTCAAGGTTTTAGATAGCGAAAAGACAGCCGAAATTCTTCTGGAATTAGAGGATGATTTGCGCGAAAAAATATTAAGTAGGCTTTCGCCAAAAGAAATCGCCGAAGAACTTGACGAACTCGAAACCAACGATGCTGCGGATATTATTGCCGAACTTTCACAAAGCAAAAAACAAGAAGTAATCTCCGAGCTCCAAGATGTGGAACACGCCAAGGACATTGTCGATTTGTTGCGTTACAAAGAGGATACTGCGGGTGGAATTATGCACAAGGAGTTGGTGAAAGTTAACGAAAATTGGAATGTTTTTACTTGCATTAAGCAAATGCGAATTCAAGCCGAAAACATCTCCAGAGTGCATTCTATTTATGTGGTTGATGACGAAGATAGATTAAAAGGGAGATTGTCGCTTAAGGATTTGTTGACAACATCAGCAAAAACGCCCATTAGCGAAGTATATATCAAAAAATTAAATTCGGTAAATGTAGATGCTGAAGATGTTGAGGTTGCCCGTATTATGCAAAAATACGATTTAGAAGCCATTCCGGTTGTTGATGAATTGGGACGATTGGTTGGCCGAATCACCATCGATGACATTGTGGAT
Source organism: Flavobacterium sp. (assembly GCA_044357435.1). GTDB lineage: Bacteria > Bacteroidota > Bacteroidia > Flavobacteriales > Flavobacteriaceae > Flavobacterium. Next base: position 8,562 of record JBIKPM010000064.1, read on the forward strand.
GTAATCAAGGACGAAGCAAATCAGGATTACCAGTTAGCGGCCGGTATCTCGCAAGACGTTGAAGCAGATGACAGCATTCTGGAGTTAACAAAAGCTCGTTTGCCTTGGTTGGTTCTAGCACTTTTAGGTGGATTTATTTCTGTTAAAGTCCTTGGGTTATTTGGAGGGGCAATGCTCCAACATGGAAACTTGTTCTTTTTTACACCACTTATTGCGGCAATGGCAGGCAATGTAGGCGTGCAATCTTCGGCAATTATTGTACAAGGTTTGGCTAACGATACCTTGAGTGGTTCCTTGTTCAACCGATTGATAAAGGAAGTTTCATTAAGTTTATTGAATGGAGTAATTCTGGCAGCCATTTTATTTTTGGGTAGCCATTTTCTTTTAAACGTTGAATTTATAATAGGAATCATTGTTACCATTGCCTTAATTTCGGTAATTATTATAGCTTCGCTTATTGGTACATTTGTACCGTTATTGTTGGATAAATTCGGTATTGACCCAGCACTTGCAACAGGGCCTTTTATTACCACCAGCAATGATATTTTTGGTATTCTTATTTATTTTACAATTGCGAGACTGATTTTAGGATTTTAAAAAACACAAAATGAAAGTACATATAATAGGTGGAGGGAACCTAGGGGTTTCGATAGCTTTAGGAATAGCAAAATTTTCGAAACAAAATCACGTTACGGTTACAAGAAGAAATACGGCAAGTATTAAGCATTTGGAACAATTGGGAGTTACCGTTTCAACGGATAACAAACACGGAATTCAAGAAGCGGATGTCATTATTCTTACCATAAAACCCTATCAGGTGGATACCGTTTTGGCTGAAATCCTACCCTTAA
>JBIKPM010000276.1:0-3222 GCA_044357435.1 Flavobacterium sp.
TCCATTGTTTAGGGAAGCTGCCGAAGTTATAGTAAATGCACAACAAGGCTCCGCTTCATTGCTGCAAAGAAAGCTTAAATTGGGCTACAACAGAGCCGGTCGATTAATTGACCAACTCGAAGCCGCAGGAATTGTAGGTCCTTTTGAAGGCAGTAAAGCGCGAAGTGTGAACATCCCTGATATGAGTTCTCTTGATCAATTTTTCAACAATGAAGATTAAGTGATTCCTTTAGTAGGCATCAGCACTAATAAATTAAATACAAATGACACTACACACCCAAAACAAAATCAAATTCAATCTTATTTATATAGCATTTTTACTCCTTCTCGGGTTTTCGATTCAAGCTCAAGACAAAAAAGCCAAGGATCTGTTGGTAGAAGTAACGTCAAAAGTGAAAAGCTATGATAATATTACGATTGATTTTAAATATTCCTTGAATAATGCCAAAGAAAATATCAACCAAGACAGTAAGGGAAATGTGACTATGAAAGGCAATCAATATGTCTTAAATTTCATGGGAATTACTAAGATTTTTGACGGAAAAAAAAGCTATACCATTGTTCCTGAGGACGAAGAAATTACGGTTTCTAAAGTAAATGAAAAAGACGATGATGCCATTACACCTTCAAAAATGCTCACCTTTTTTAATTCTGGCTATAAATGCTCGCTAGATGTTTTACAGGACATAAAAGGCCGAAAAATTCAATACATAAAATTGGTGCCATTGAGTGCTCGGGATAAGCGAAAAGAAATACTGTTGGGTATTGATGTCCAGACCAAACATATCTATAACTTAATTGAGACGGGCAAAAAAGGAACAAAAACAACTTTGACCGTTAATTCTTTTAAAACCAACCAACCATTGTCAAAAAATCAATTTACCTTTGCTGAAAGTAAATACCCAAATTACTACATCAATAAATTAGATTAATTCCTAGGTGAAAATTCTTGACAAATACTTATTGAAAACATATCTGACTACATTTACCATGGTATTTGTAATCTTGTTTTTCATATTTATTCTGCAAACCGTATGGCTGTTTATATCGGAACTAGCCGGTAAAGATTTGGATTTGGTAATGATTTTTAAATTTTTAATGTTTGCCACCCCACGAATTATCCCACTGGTACTTCCCCTATCCGTTTTGCTTTCCTCTATAATGACTTTCGGAAATTTGGCAGAAAATTATGAATTTGCAGCGATGAAGTCGGCAGGAATCTCTCTTCAAAGAAGCATGAAAAGCTTAATCATTTTTATTTTTATTTTGAGTTTAGTGGCCTTTATTTTCGCCAATAATGTTATCCCCTATGCCGAATATAAATTTATAAATTTCAGGAAAAACATAGCACAAGTAAAGCCAGCATTGGCCATTGCCGAAGGCCAGTTTAGCGATGTGGGATTTTACAACATCAAGGTCAATAAAAAGTCAGGCGAAAACGGAAATACGCTTACTGGTGTAACTATTCATAAAAAATCGGCTTTCGGTGATGGCAGTAAAACTGCAATTAAAGCGAAAAATGGAGAACTAATCAGTAGCGAAAAATCAAGCACCCTAAAATTGGTTTTGAATGATGGTTATTATTATGAAGATATAGTACCTAAGAAATACGAAGACCGAGACAAGATTCCATTTGCCAAAAGTTCCTTCAAAAAATACATCATTAATATCGATTTGTCAAAATTAAATTCGACCAACGTTAATGAAGGTAAAATTTCCAATACCTACAGTATGCTCAATGTAAATGAATTAAGTTATACGTTGGATTCTTTAAATAAAAATTTAAATACGGATATTATATCCTTTTCTGAAAATAGCAATCAACGAATTTCAGTGCTTAAAAATACTAAGCTTCAATCTATAAAAAATAATCGGGCTCTGCCAAGCAATTTATTAGCCTTATTTCCAAATGATAAAAAATTAGAAATCTTAAATATGGCCAGTAGTACAATAGAAAGTGTTGCTTTTTCTATTGAGTCAACAAAAACAGAATTGGAATTCAAAAAGAAAAACATTAACGATCACTTATTGGCATTCTACGACAAATTTGTCATTGCTTTTGCTTGCTTTCTGATGTTTTTTATTGGGGCACCATTAGGCGCAATTATTAGAAAAGGCGGGTTAGGCTTACCGATTGTTTTTGCGGTTTTGGTTTTTATTACCTTTCATTTTATAAATACTTTCGGTAAGAGAATTTCACAAGAAGATGGATTATCCCCTTTTATGGGTGCTTGGATGTCCTCTTTTATTTTATCGCCACTAGCTATTTTATTGACCTATAGAGCCACAAATGACATTGGCTTAATAAATATGGATGTTATTTTAGCTCCTTTTCAAAAAATTATACAAAAAATATTTCCATCACAAAATTAAACACCAATATGGCTACGACCAAAATACAGCTCAACACTATTGAAGAAGCCATCGAAGATATTCGACAGGGGAAAATTATAATAGTGGTAGATGATGAAGGTCGGGAAAACGAAGGCGATTTCCTCGCTGCTGCCGAAAAAGTAACCCCTGAAATGATCAATTTCATGGCCACACACGGTCGTGGACTAATTTGCGCCCCATTGACTGAAAACCGTTGCAAAGACTTGGAATTAAAGGCAATGGTTACCAATAATACCGATCACATGGAAACCGCTTTTACCGTTTCGGTAGATTTGAGAGGAAATGGAGTTACTACAGGAATTTCAGCTTCTGATAGAGCAAAAACAATTTTAGCATTGGTCGACGGAAATACAAAACCTCATGAACTGGCACGTCCAGGGCACATTTTTCCTTTAGTGGCAAAGCAAGGGGGTGTTTTGCGTAGAACAGGTCATACGGAAGCCGCAATAGATTTTGCAAGGTTGGCCGGTTTCAAATCAGCCGGAGTAATTGTGGAGATTATGAATGAAGATGGAACGATGGCTCGCTTGCCGCAATTGGCCAAAGTAGCCAAAAAATTCGGCATGAAGTTAGTTTCCATTGAAGATTTAGTGGCCTATCGAATGCAGCATGATAGCTTAATTGTCAAAAAAGAAGATTTTGACGTGGAAACCCGTTTTGGAACATTCAGATTAAGAGCCTACCAACAAACTACAAACAAGCAAATTCACATTGCTTTAACAAAGGGAACTTGGAACTTAGGTGAGCCCATCTTGACGAGAATCAATTCTACACAAGTAAATAATGATTTGTTAGGTACCTTGACAAATAATGCCGACAAACAACTGG
>JBIKPM010000277.1:0-3157 GCA_044357435.1 Flavobacterium sp.
CGATTCCATTGTTGCATAATGATTTCACCGCTGCCATATTATGGCTCACAAATAAAACCGTTCTTCCTTCTCCTTTTGAAACATCTCCCATTTTACCGATGCATTTCTTCTGAAACTCGGCATCACCCACGGCCAAAACCTCATCAACAATAAGAATTTCGGACTCTAAATGCGCCGCAACAGCAAAAGCCAAACGCACATACATTCCTGAAGAATACCGTTTTACTGGCGTATCAATATACCTTTCCACACCAGAAAAATCGACAATTTCGTCAAATTTTCGAGTAATTTCATGACGGCGCATTCCTAAAATGGAACCATTGAGATAGATATTTTCTCTACCCGTCATTTCAGGATTAAAACCCGTTCCCACTTCTAACAAGGAAGCAATGCGACCATTGACTTTAAAACCTCCTGTTGTGGGTTTTGTTACTTTGCTCAATAATTTTAACAAGGTACTTTTTCCTGCTCCATTCCTTCCAATAATCCCGACAGCATCTCCTTGCTCTACCTCAAAATTAATATCCCGTAACGACCAAACATAATCGCTAGTTCCTTTCGAGGCTCTATCATTTGCTTCTCCTATTTTTAAATACGGATCTTCTTTCCCCCTAAACTTACTCCAAAATCGATTTAAATCATGGCTTAAAGTTCCGGTTCCTACTTCGCCTAGACGATATTGTTTGGATATATTTTCTGCCTTAATGGCTAAATTTTTCATATTTAAATAATATATTTTATTCTTAGAATTTTCTTTTGTGAATTAATACAATCGTATAATGTGTGGCAATTAATATTGTGATTCAAGGCGTATTGTTAAACCGTATCCATAAAACTTTTTTCTACTTTATTGAAAACTAATATTCCAATAAAAACCAAAACACTTATAATTATAGTACTATGAATCAAACTAGAAGATTCAAAACTTCCTGAACCTAAGTAAGCGTAACGAAAACATTCAAAAATACCGGTTAACGGATTGGCTTCCACAAATCCTTTGTACTTTTCTGGAATAGAAGTTACTGTATAAACAACCGGAGTAGCATACATGAATAACTGAATCCCAAACGTTAAAAGAAAAACAAGGTCTTTATATTTGGTGGTTAATGAGGAGAAAATCATTCCTAAACCCATGGCAAAACCTGCCATTAAAAGCATTAAAAAAGGGGTCATCAAAATCCATAAATTGGGGTGAATACTTTTCTCTACAAAAGTATAATAAATTACCACCGCAATAAATAAAGCAAATTGAACTGCAAATCGCATTAAACCGGACACTACAATTGTCAAAGGCATAATTAATCTTGGGAAATATACCTTACCAAAAACTCCTGAATTGTCTTTGAATACGGTTGCATTTTTAGACAGACATTCCGAAAAATAATTCCAAATAGTTATTCCTGCTAAATAAAAAGGCATGTGAGGTATGCCATCAGTGGAAAGTTTAGCAACTTGACCAAACAAAATAACATAAATAAAGGTGGTTAAAATGGGCTGGATAAAAAACCATATTGGACCTAGTATAGTTTGCTTATAAAAGTTAGTGAAATTTCGCTTGACCAACATCAGTAATAAATCACGATAATGCCATATTTCTTTATAATTCACTGACCAAAGCGAATTCTCCGATTTTATTTCTTCTGTCCAAGTAGTATTGTGACTTTGCATGTTAAAAAATTATTTTAGTTTTTAAAACTATGATTTTTTTGAGATTTGTAAATTAAGAAATGAGATTGCTAAAATTTTTCATGTACTTGAAGTTATACAACTTAATCTCTGATTTTTAGTTCCAGTTTATCTTTTACGAAAGCTATTATTTTCTGTACTGCCACTGCTTCGGTTTCAAATTCAGTTTTTATTATTATATCTGGATTTAAAGGATTTTCGTAGGGAGAATCAATTCCTGTGAAATTTTTAATCTCTCCAGCCCTGGCTTTTTTATACAAGCCTTTTATATCCCTTCGCTCGCATTCTTCAAGTGAAGTATCCACAAATATTTCTATAAAATCTGCTGCGCCAACAATATCCCGAACCAATTTTCTATCAATTTCTAATGGGGACACGAATGAAGCGATGGTTACTATACCTGCATCAACAAATATCTTGGCAATTTCCCCAATACGTCTTAAATTTTCTTGTCTGTCTTGAGGCGTAAAACTAAGCCCTTTGTTAATTCCTCCTCGTATATTATCCCCATCCAAAGTATAGGTTTGAAAATGATTTTCATACAAGGTTTCTTCAAGCTTATTCGCAATGGTAGATTTACCTGATCCTGAAAGACCTGTAAACCATATCACAAAAGAAGAATGATTGTTTCTTTTATTTCGCATCGATCGTGTGATTGAAAAATGCTCTTCGAAAATAGTACTCATAAACTTATTTTTTCAGCTCTTGACAAACCAAATCTTGATTTATACCAAACTCGTTCGTGTAGATAATATAAAATGATTTTTGTGACCACCTCAAAACTAGCAATTTTGAACCCAATCAATGGATTCCCAGAAATTAACCATGCCAAAAACATCGTGTCTAACGAACCAAAAAATCGCCAAGAAATAGATTTGGCTAAATGGCGTTTGTGACTCTCCAATACCCTTCCGTCTTTAGATAAATTAAGATTGAACCATACTCTCTCGTGAAAATAATATAAAATCAATTTTGTTACTACTTCAGAGATACCCACTTTAAAACCAATCATTGGGTCTCCAGAAATGAGCCAAGCTAAAAGCGTAGTGTCAATAGTTCCCACTATTCTCCATGTAATTGCTTTTGCAATGTGTCTTTTGCGGGAGTTATCGTTCATTTGAAACTAAAAAATAAGAATTCAATAAGTTCTCTTTGTTATATTGCATTTCCAAATCGGTACTATTATCTATAACTTTAAGACCCGTAGCCATACATATCGCTTGTCCTGCTGCTGTATCCCACTCCATTGTGGGTGCAAATCTTGGATATACATCGGCACTACCTTCTGCAACCAAGCAAAATTTCAAGGAACTTCCTTTAGACACCAATTCAATTCGTTTTTGGCTTTTTTGTCTGAGATTTTCAACAAAATCTAATGTCTCCTGATTCATGTGAGACCTACTCCCAACTACTCTTATTGTATTTAAGTTTTGTTGAGGCTGGATTTCTGATGCATTTTTCAAGATATCTG
>JBIKPM010000278.1:0-3156 GCA_044357435.1 Flavobacterium sp.
TGATGATTAGTGTATAATTTGGTTTCTTTTTAAAGCACGATTAGTAACTAAATAGGGCTTTTATGAGCTTGTTTTATCAACTATAATTTTACAGAAAATAAACAGTACAAAATATGATTAAAATCATGTTTTGTATTATTTTTCAAAACGTTATAAACCAAAAAAAGGAGCTCAAAATAGAGCTCCTTTTTTATATTTTTGAAACCCGACAGGTTTTAAAAACCTGTCGGGTTTATTAGATTATCCTACTAATTCCACGACTTTATTTTCACCAACCAAACTTACTTTTACCAATCCGTGTTTCGCCAAGCCTTTCATGGCAGCGTCCCATTTCTTGCCACTCAAATCCGATTTTATTTTTAAAACACCCAAATCCATTTGGTTGTCATTCGTTTGTAAAAGTGCCACGATTAATTTTTCTTCGTCTTCCAACTCGATTTGAACCTGTTTTTTCTCCGGGCGCATTTGGGGAAAGAACAACACTTCCTGAATAGAAGCATTGTTGGTCAAGAACATCATCAAACGATCCATTCCAATTCCTAAACCTGAAGTAGGCGGCATACCGTATTCCAGCGCTCTCAAGAAATCCTCGTCAATGGTTCCCGTAGCTTCGTCATCTCCTTTTTCGGCCAATCGCATTTGGTCTTCAAAACGTTCTCTTTGGTCAATTGGGTCATTCAATTCCGAATAGGCATTGGCTACTTCCTTACCGCAAACCATCAATTCGAAGCGCTCTGTCAATTCTGGATTGTCGCGGTGTTGTTTGCACAAAGGTGACATTTCCTTTGGATAATCGGTAATGAAGGTTGGCTGAATGTAATTTCCTTCGCATTTCGCACCAAAAATCTCGTCAATCAATTTTCCTTTACCCATCGTGGCATCCACATCAATCCCCATAGCTCTTGCGGCTTCGAATAATTCCGCCTCGCTTTTGCCGGAAATATCAAAACCAGTAAAATGTTTGATGGAATCCGTCATCGTCACTCTGGCATACGGCGCTTTGAAATTGATTTTATGTTCGCCAAAAGTCGCTTCGCTAGAACCATTTACACCGATGGCACAATGTTCCAATAAGTTTTCGGTGAAATTCATCATCCAATTGTAGTCTTTGTAGGCTACATATATTTCCATGGCGGTAAACTCCGGGTTATGCGTTCGATCCATTCCCTCATTTCGGAAGTTTTTCGAAAACTCATACACCCCGTCAAAACCACCCACAATCAATCTTTTTAAGTACAATTCGTTTGCAATTCGCATGTACAACGGAATGTCAAGCGAGTTGTGGTGCGTGATAAAAGGTCTTGCCGCAGCACCACCGGGAATCGGTTGCAAAACCGGGGTTTCCACTTCTAAATATCCTTTGTCATTGAAGAACGAACGCATCGCGTTAAACAGTTTAGTTCTTTTTATAAACGTGTCTTTCACATGGTCGTTCACCGTCAAATCCACATAACGACGACGGTATCTTTGTTCCGGATCCGAAAAAGCGTCGTGTGTTTTTCCGTCGGCATCGGTTTTTACAATAGGGAGTGGTTTCAAGGCTTTCGCCAAAACCGTCAAGCCATAAATATGAACCGAGATTTCGCCTACCTGAGTTTTGAAAACTGTGCCGCGAACCCCAATAAAATCCCCGATATCCAATAGTTTTTTGAAAACTACATTGTACATCGTTTTCTCCTCGTCGTCCGAAATGTCGTCTCTCGAAACATAGATTTGGATGCGTCCTTCGGCATCTTTCAACTCGGCAAAAGAGGCTTTTCCCATAATTCTTTTTCCCATCAAACGGCCGGCCAGAATTACTTCCTTGCCTTCAAATTTATCGAAATCGGCCAGGATTTCGCTGGAATAAGCGGTGGTAGTAAATTCGGCTGCGGGATAAGGTTCAATGCCCAAGTTGCGTAATTCGGTGAGTGCCTCTCTACGAAGGATTTCTTGTTCGGATAATGCCATTCTGTTCTGATTTTAAGAGTGCAAAGATAACAAAAGATTGCAGATTGCAGATTTCAGATTTCAGATTTTTTGGAGCAGATAATTTCATTTTTTCAAGACTACTTGTCCCGCTATTTGCTGCAATCTTTTGGTGCGAACAACGCCCCAAAAGGATTTCCACTGCTACCTGCCTGTCGGCTGACAGGTCGGGGCTAAGCGATGTCTTTTTGCTTTTCATAAAACCATTCAAAACTATGAATGCTAAAAAAATCCGTGTTAATCCGTTCAATCCGTTCAATCCGTGTACCATTTTTTTAAGGAATATTGCCAACAAAAACTTTGTAACTTTGCAATTATAATAGTGGACGAAATAGGATTGCTTCGTTCCTCGCAATTGACAAATGAACAAAACCATCCAACTTAAAGATTTAGGACTCCAAGATTATAAAACTACTTGGGAATACCAAGAAAAATTATTCAAGGAAGTTGTCGATTTGAAAATCCAGAATAGGAGGGAAGAAACGAACTTGCAAACTCCCAATTATTTTCTTTTCGTCGAACATCCTCACGTTTATACATTAGGAAAGAGTGGCGATTTGGAAAATCTATTGCTAAACGAAAATCAACTCGAGGCCAAAGGCGCGACTTTCTATAAAATCAATCGTGGCGGCGATATTACCTACCACGGACCTGGACAAATCGTGGGTTATCCCATTTTAGACTTGGAGAATTTCTTCACTGATATTCATCAATATTTGCGTTTTCTGGAAGAATCCATCATCTTGACTTTACAGGAATACGGATTGGAATGTGGTCGAAGTGAGGGAGAAACTGGTGTTTGGTTGGGTGCTGGAACCCCTTTTGCCCGTAAAATTTGTGCACTTGGTGTTCGTGCTTCCCGCTGGGTCACGATGCACGGTTTTGCATTAAACGTAAACGTCGATTTGGGTTATTTTGATAATATTATCCCCTGTGGCATTCGCGGTAAAGCGGTCACTTCTTTAAATGTGGAATTGGGTGTTGAAAAAGTAGATGAAGCCGAAGTAAAAGCGAAAATCCTGAACCATTTTGCCCAATTGTTTCAATCTGAATTTGTTTAAATTGAATTAAAAACACACCCCCAACCCCTCTCAAGAGGGGAATCAGAACTGCAAACAACAACAAACACTATAAAAGACGGGTGTCAATATAATCCCTAAATTTATTTATTAGTGGTTATATTCCTCT
>JBIKPM010000280.1:0-3152 GCA_044357435.1 Flavobacterium sp.
AAAAATTGTCGTTTAATGAAATGTTTCTATCGTTTCCTTTTTAGCGTTAGTTTCAAACTTATAAACCCTATTGTTCCAGCAATTAAGGAAGAAAGTAGAATGATGAATTTTGCATTATTGATAATTGTTGCATTGTCAAACGCCAACAAGGTCACAAATATTGACATTGTGAAGCCAATTCCGCCCAAAAATCCAACTCCAAATATGGATTGCCAATTTAAGTCTCGGGGAAGTTTGCAAATTCCAGATTTCACTGCTAATAAACTTAATGCGAAAATCCCAATAGGTTTCCCAACGATAAGACCCACTGCAATTCCAAGGCTGTAATTTTCGGTCAATAAGGCTCCCATATCAGAACTTAAGATGATGGCCGTGTTCGCCAGTGCAAAAATCGGAAGTATAATAAAAGCAACAGGTTTGTGTAAAAAATGTTGCAAAACAATGGATGTTGATTTTTTGCTGCCATCTCCAAAAGGTATGGCAAAAGCCAATAAAACTCCCGTAATGGTGGCATGAACTCCCGAATGGAGCATAAAATACCACATTAGGACACCACCAACCAAGTAAGGAATCAAGGATTTTACTCTCAATCGGTTTAAAACCAATAATAAAGCAAATATTCCCAATGCGATTAAGAGATTGGACCAAAACAATGTTTTTGTGTAAAATATTGCAATCACCATAATGGCTCCCAAGTCATCAATTACAGCTAATGCGGTTAAAAATATTTTCAAAGAAGTTGGCACTCTACCGCCTAAAAGCGATAAAATTCCCAGAGCGAAAGCAATGTCTGTTGCCATCGGGATTCCTGCCCCAGATTGCGTGGACGTTCCATAATTAAAGAACAAATACAAAACAGCGGGAACAATCATTCCGCCAATTGCTCCAAATATAGGTAATAGTGCATTTTTAATATTGGACAATTCTCCTTGGTACACTTCTCTTTCTAATTCTAGACCAATCAGCAAAAAGAAAATGGCCATCAAACCATCATTAATCCAATATTCTGTTGATTGTCCAGCCAAATTGGTGTGCCAGAAATGTAGGTATTCTGCGCTAAAAACAGAATTAGCCAAAACTAACGAAATCACTGTACAGCCCATCAAGATGAGTCCACCCGATTTTTCGCTTTCAAAGAATTCTTTAAATAATTTTGGTGGGTTTATGCGTTGTATCTTTTCCTTCATTTTATTTTATTGTGTTTATTTTATGTTCAATTAAATATCATTTTTTTATAAAACGTATTCAATGAAAATAAATTTCACCAGAACTGTGATCCCTCTTTGCTCCCGTTACGCTACTTAAAACATTTATCTCGTCTCTTAATTTCAGGATTCCCAATATGGCAAAAATCAAGGCTTCCTTGAATTCCAATATTTTGGCTGATGGAATCACGATTTCCATTTCTGGTAAATAATATTGAATGCGTTCGATGAGAAAGTCATTGTAAGCACCACCGCCAGTGATTAAGATTTTGCCATATTTGTTTGGTAAGGCCAATCCAGTTTGTATAGCGATATGTTCTGTGAAGGTACATAATTTATCTGCAACGGAGATTTCAAAACTTTCAATCAAGGGCAAAACAGTTCTTTTTACAAATTCAAAACCCAATGATTTCGGGAATTTTTGAAGGTAATAATCCAAAGCGTTTAATTGTTCCAACAAATTTCCGTCGACTTTACCCAATCTTGAAAGTTGTCCTTTGTCATCGTAATCCAATCCCAATTGATTGGCATAATAATTTAAAACCGTGTTTACTGGAGAAATGTCAAATGCAATTCTTTCTCCATTTTGTTCAAATGAAACATTCGAAAAACCACCAAGATTCATACAATAATCATATTCTGAAAATAAAAGACGGTCGCCAATGGGAACCAAAGGCGCACCTTGCCCGCCCAGTTTTACATCCTGAACCCTGAAATCACAAACCACGGTTTGATTAATCAAATTTGAAATTTCCGGCAAATTACCAATTTGTAATGTCAATCCTTTTTTGGGTTGGTGTAGAATAGTATGGCCGTGGGAGCAAACGGCATCAAGATTTTCAATTTTATGCTTTTCGATAAATTCGGAAATGATTTTTCCGAGAAGTTTAGTGTATGCTGCGTTTAGTTTTTCCAGTTCAGTTTCAGGATAATCCACGGCTAATTTTAGATGATTAATCCAGTTTTGGTCGTAGCGAACGGTTTCACTTTCGATAATCTTGAAAGTCCATTTATTGTTGTGTAATGTCAACTGAATTTGGGCTAAATCTATACCGTCCAGTGAGGTGCCTGACATCACTCCAATAACATTATAATTATCCTGTTTCATCGTCCAAATTTACAACCCATAATTCAATATTTCAGTATAAAAATGTATCTTTGATAGTATTTATTTAACAAAAACCAATATTTATTTTATATAATTATGAAATCGCCACTAACATCGAGTTTGTTGTAAACAATTGAATAATCGTCGAACTCCGATGAAAATAATACATTGTGAGATAAACACCAATGAGTAAATGCGATAACATATATGACCGCTAAAAAATAAAAATCTACATATATGAATTTTAATCTAACCGAAGAACATTTAATGATCCAACAAGCTGCAAGGGATTTTGCCCAAAACGAATTGTTGGCAGGCGTAATTGAAAGAGATGAAAAACAGATTTTTCCTGCCGAGCAAGTCAAAAAAATGGGGGAGCTTGGATTTATGGGAATGATGGTAGATCCAATATATGGTGGGAGTGGACTTGATACGATTTCGTATGTCCTTGCCATGGAGGAAATTTCAAAAGTTGATGCATCGGCTTCGGTGGTGATGTCGGTAAATAATTCGCTTGTTTGCTGGGGTTTGCAGGAATTTGGGACAGAACAACAAAAACAAAAATGGTTGCCACTTTTGGCTTCTGGCACAATTCACGGTGCTTTTTGTTTGAGCGAACCCGAGGCAGGAAGTGACGCCACTTCGCAAAAAACCACAGCCATCGATATGGGCGACCATTATCTAGTAAACGGAACAAAAAACTGGATAACCAACGGAAACACCGCTTCGTTTTATATTATTATTGCCCAAACCGATGTGGAGAAAAAAAGCAAAGGAATTAATGCCTTGATTATGACCAAAGATATGCCGGGTTTTTCTATTGGACCAAAAGAGCATAA
>JBIKPM010000279.1:0-3152 GCA_044357435.1 Flavobacterium sp.
ATCAAAAAACCACATCCTCACTTTTGATGATTTAGAAGCTAAAAAGCCAAAAGGATTTGGCATTGACGCTCGACGTTTTCAAGAAGTCATTGGAAAAGTTTTGAGTAGGGATTTGAAACAATGGGATTTTTTGAATGAGACGGACTTCGGCAAGTCGAGTTTGACATGATTATAGCTATGTCACGCTGAGCCTGTCGAAGCGAGTCTGAAAAGCAAACGGACTTCGAAAAGCTCAGTCTGACAATAATTTTGAGATTGGCAAATGTGTTCACATTATCACGCTGAGCCTGTCGAAACTGGTAGTGAAAAGAAGGTCTTCGACAAGCTCAGACTGACAATAGTTTCAAGTGTGTTTTATTGTAGTGATGTCACGCTGAGCCTGTCGAAACGGGTAGTAAAAAGAAGGTCTTCGACAAGCTCAGACTGACAGTAGTTATAAATTGTTAGTTGGTTAAATGATGTCACGCTGAGCCTGCCGAAGCGCATTTAATAATCAAAAATTTAATAATGAAATTCTATTATGTCTACATCGTCAAATGTTCCGATAATTCCTATTACATTGGAATGACAAACAGCATTGATAGAAGAATGTTTGAACATAATTCTGGTAAAAATTCTGATTGTTACACTTTCATCAGAAGACCAGTTGTACTGGTATGGTTTGAAACTTTTTCTGATCCTACACAAGCAATTGTGATTGAGAAAAAGATAAAAGGGTGGAGTAGGAGAAAGAAGGAAGCTCTTATAAATGAAGATTGGGATAAGTTAGTACAGTATTCAAAAAATTATACTGAGTTTGGAAAGGATGGGTCTTCGACAAGCTCAGACTGACATTACTTCGACAAGCTCAGACTGACAATAGTTTCAAGTGTGTTTTATTATAGCGATGTCATGCTGAGCCTGTCGAAGCGGGTGGTAAAAAGAAGGTATTCGACCCCTCGACTAGCTCGGGGCTAGCTATGCTCAGACTGAAATAGTTTTGAGATTGGCAATTGTTCTCGCAATGTCACGCTGAGCCTGTCGAAGCGTTTTTGTTAAGCTAAAAACAACCTTTTTCATTTCCACTTTTTTTCCTACATTTAACCCAAGTATAATACATTCAAAATGTCCAAAAGAAAAATAGCGGTAGTCATTACGGCAAGACCATCTTACAGTCGGGTGAAAACTGTTTTATCAGCCATACAAAATCATTTGGAACTCGAATTGCAATTAGTGGTTGCCGCTTCGGCTTTGTTGGATCGATATGGTTCAGCTGTCAATTATATAGAAAAAGATGGTTTTGCCATTGCAGCTAAAGTATTTAATGTGCTTGAAGGGGAGAATTTAACAGCCGCAGCAAAAACGACAGGAATTGGAATCTTAGAATTGTCCACAGTTTTTGACAACCTAAAACCTGATATAGTAGTTACAGTAGCCGATCGATTTGAAACGATGGCCACTGCCATTGCAGCTTCCTACATGAACATTCCTTTGGCACACATACAAGGAGGCGAAGTAACAGGAAATATTGATGAAAAGGTTCGTCATGCCATCACAAAATTATCCGATTATCATTTTGTGGCTTCAGCAAATGCTAAAGAACGAGTGATTAAATTAGGGGAAGACCCCAATATGATTTTTAACACGGGTTGCCCTTCTATAGATTTAGCTTCAGCAATAGTGGAAAACAAGGCGTTGCCTTTTGATCCGTATCAAAAATATGGAGGAGTAGGAGCGAAACCAGATTTGTCCAAAGGATACTTGGTGGTGATGCAACATCCTGTAACCAACGAATACCAAGATTCCAGAAAGCATATTGAAGCTACACTCCAAGCAATACATAAAATAAATAGACCCACTTTATGGTTTTGGCCTAATGTAGATGCTGGGGCCGATGGAACTTCGACAGGAATAAGGGCTTTCAGAGAACTTCATCAATTGCCCAATGTGCATTTTTTCAAAAATATGGAAGGCATAGATTTCTTGCAATTACTGCAACATTGTGATTGTTTAATAGGGAATTCAAGTGTTGGAATTAGAGAATGTGCCTACTTGGGTGTTCCTGTAGTAAATATTGGTTCTCGACAAAATAGGAGAGACCGCGGCGGAAACAGTGTCGATGTAGATTATTCGCAAGATTTAATTGAGGCTGCTATTATCTCCTCCACAAATAAAGGAAAATCCATTTCATCATCTATTTATGGAGATGGAAAAGCAGGAATTCAAATTGCAGAATTGCTGTCAAAAGTACCCATTCGTTTTCATAAAACAATAACGTATTAAAATGCGTATTCTAGCCATAATTCCTGCTCGGGGAGGTTCAAAAGGAGTTCCTGAAAAAAACATAAAGTTACTAAATGGTAAACCCTTATTGGCCTATACTTCTGAAATCGCATTGCAATCAAAGTATTTGAACGAAGTAATTATATCGAGTGAGGATGAAAAAATTTTAGCAGCTGCCAAAAGTTTGGGTATTAAAGTGCCTTTTGTTAGACCAACTGAATTAGCTCAAGACAATACCCCCACAATTGATGTTATTATTCATGCTTTGAGATGGTACGAATCTCAAAATGTTTTTTTTGATGCGGTTTGTTTATTGCAAGCAACGAGTCCGTTTAGAATCGTTGAATTTTTAGACAAAGCAATAAAGAAATTCATCGAAAACAACTCAGATTCTTTGGTTTCTGTTCAAAAAGTGCCACACGAATACAATCCACATTGGACATTCGAATTGAATGAAACGGGAAATTTGAAAATTGCCACAGGTGAAACAGAAATAATTTCTCGGAGGCAAGAATTACCAACTGCTTATTACAGAGATGGGAGTATTTATATAACTAAAACCGATGTCATTTTAAATCAAAATTCTTTGTACGGAAAAAGTATTTCTTATATTGAATCCGACCCAGAATTATATGTTAATATTGATACTTTAGAAGATTGGGAAAAGGCAGAAATGATGGCAAAAAAACTCAAACTATAATGTGTGGCATCGTTGGAATAATAGGAGATTTTGATGAAAATCAATTGGATGCAATGCTCGATAGTCAACAGCATCGTGGGCCTGATTTTACAGGAAAATATAGAGATGAGGGCTTTGCGACATTAGGACACAATCGATTAGCTATAATTGATTTGTCTCCACAATCCAATCAGCCATTTTACGATAATTA
>JBIKPM010000281.1:0-3146 GCA_044357435.1 Flavobacterium sp.
GTTGCCAGGGAAAAGTTTGATAAAGTGAATCCCAGCATTTTCGGCTGCGATGATTTCGGTCGGTGTCATACAGCCTGGGCTGTATAAAACTTCTTTGCTTTTTAGAAACGCCCCTACTTCGGGAACAAAACCTGGACTGATAAAAAAATCAGCTCCAACAGCAAAGTATTCTTCGGCTTGTTGCAAGTTTTTGATGGTTCCGATACCCAATAATAAATCTGGCATTTCGGCATTTCTCACTTCTACCATTTTAGTGAAATTGGATAAGGCAGTTTCGCCACGGCTCGTGTATTCAACCGCCTTGATTCCAGCTCTGTAAATCGCCCTTAATACTTCTATGGTTACATTTTCGTCAGCGTTAAAGTACAAAGGAAGCATTCCTTGTTGTACGATGGCATCTGATACTTTTTGAATCTTGCTCATTATTTAGATTTTAACTTTTATTACTACTTTTTTTATTTCGCCTTCGCCAATCATAGGTGCATGGACGTCTTCGGGAAAAAATACGGCAAATTGCCCGTCCGTTAATTGAAAGGACATATCGGGTGCATCGCTAAAAAAACGTACGTCTTTTTCGGGATTGTACGCTCCGTTTGGTGTTAGGCATTTTTCTCTTGGTTTCCACGCCATAGTTTCTAAACCTTTCACACAAAGTTGAATGTCGATATTTTTATCATGACACTCAAACTTGGCCAGACTTGCTTCAGCAGTCTTTCCCATACCCGTGTTGACAATCACCTTTAAACCTTCTGGAGTTTCATAAATTCCATCGGCAAGAGTTGCTACATCATTTTGATTGATATAGTCAAATGCTTTTGCAAATGAAGGATGCAAACTGAAATATTTTGACGCGTTAGCTAGTGTATTTATTATCATAACTCTTCTTATTATCGTGCAACTCTACCGGAAGCGTCGCCTCCCATCAATTTAGAAACTTCTTCAACAGTTACCAAGTTAGCATCGCCTTTAATCGTGTGTTTTAAGCAAGATGCGGCAACAGCAAAATCTAGTGCGTTTTGGTCGTCCCCTGGATACGTTAAGAGACCATATATTAAACCTCCCATAAAGGAATCACCTCCACCAACTCTATCAACGATGTCCGTAATTTGATATTGACGCGTTTGTAACATTTCTTTACCATCATATAAAACTCCTGCCCAAGTATTGTGGGATGCAGAAATAGAACCTCTTAAAGTGGTAATCACTTTTTTGGCTCTTGGAAATTTTTTCATCATTTGTTGACAAACAGACAAGAAAGCTTCTGCTTTCACATCATGTCCATGCGTTTGAACCGCTGCTCCTTCCGGTTTAATACCAAAGTGCATTTCTGCATCTTCTTCATTTCCTAAAATTACATCACAATACGAGGTTAGCTCAGTCATGATAGCTTCACGGTCTCCACCGTATTTCCATAGTTTGGCGCGGTAATTCAAATCGGTTGAAATGGTAATACCTAATTTGCTGTCCACTTTTACAGCCTCTAAACAAGCATCGGCAGAACTTTGTGAAATGGCCGGAGTAATACCGGTCCAGTGAAACCATTCCACACCTTTGAATACTTCTTCCCAATTAACCATTCCTGGTTGGATATCAGACATGGAAGAATGCGATCTATCGTAAACTACTTTGCTTCCTCTAGATACAGCTCCGGTTTCAAGAAAATAAATTCCTAAACGTTCTCCACCCCAAACAATTTTATCAACACCAACGCCTCTTTTACGCATTTCCATCATGGCACATTCTCCAATATCATTTTTGGGTAAACGGGTTACAAAATCAACTGAAATTCCATAATTTGCCAGTGAAACGGCTACGTTGGATTCTCCTCCTCCATATACAACATCAAAATTGTCTGCTTGTGAAAATCTTAAAAATCCTTGTGGTGCCAATCTTAACATGATTTCACCAAATGTTACTACTTTTTTTGACATTTTTTTAATTATTATTAGTGTTTATATAATTCGTAAAATTTTTATTATTTATCTCGAAACCCTTCCTCCGCCTGAACCACTCATTAGGGCTTTTATTTCATTAACTGTAGCCAAATTGATGTCCCCAGAAATGGAGTGTTTCAAACAAGTTGCGGCAACCGCGAATTCGAGAGCTGTTTGATGATTTTCTGGCCAAGTAATCAATCCATATATTATTCCGGCCATGAAGGCATCTCCGGCACCAATTCTATCTATAATGTGTGACACATTATATTGTTGGGAATTCAATAGCTCTACGCCATTCCAAATGGAAGCACTCAACCCGTTAGAAGAGGCATTGGCATGCATTCTATGTGTGGCAGCGATATTTTTTAGTTTCGGAAATGCTTTCATCCAACTGGCAAAGACCACTTCCTCCGTATCATTTTCATTCACTTTTATTCCCAAATCCTTTTCAGAATCATCAATACCACCTAATAATAAATCGCAGTGTTTTACCAGACTAGGCATTACTTCATTGGCATTTTTCCCATACTTCCAGAGCGTTGGCCTATAATTCAAGTCGGCCGAAATGGTCAATCCCATATTAGAAGCTTCTATCAATGCTTCTTCACATAACTCTGCTAATTCCAATGAAAGCGAAGGTGTAATCCCTGACCAATGAAACCAATCAGCATCTTTAAAAATAGACTTCCAATCGATTATTCCTTTTTTCAAGGTAGAAAAGGAAGAATCCTCCCTATCATAGACCACTTTTCCGGGTCTTTCGGAAGCGCCTTGTTCAAAATAATAAATCCCTAGGCGTTTTCCTTGAATCAAGGCGACAGGATCTACGCCAAAAGAGCGCAACATACTCAAGGAAGATTCACCCAATTCATTTGAAGGAACTGCCGTGATGAATTTTACCGGAAGTCCAAACTTGGCCAGCGAGGCGGCAACATTGGCTTCAGCACAACCGTAATACAAATCAAACGACGCCGCTTGGGTCAGTCGTAAATGAGATGGAGGCGATAGCCTGAGCAGTATTTCTCCAAATGTTACGATTTTTTTTGACATATCTACTATTGTATTTCGTGTCCGCACACGTGTTCTGCAAATATAAAAAAACTTAAACTAAACTATGAAAATCTAAAAAAAATAAAAAAAATTTGATTGATTAAAAAAAAAATATAAATTTACGAAATCTAAAAAATCAAAGTCATCATAACAATAAAA
>JBIKPM010000065.1:0-9205 GCA_044357435.1 Flavobacterium sp.
ACCCATACAAAAACACATCAAAAATAAATTAAAATATTGATTTACAAATAATTAAAAATAAATTTAACATGATGTGTAAAAATATCAAGTAAACAAACACTACTATATAAAATAAATAAACGAAATTAGCTCTAATTACTATTTTTGAGACCCTACAATCTTCAATAAAAACAATATTATCCGAATGAAAAAATACATCATGCCAATTAAAACTTATGATTTGAAAAAATCATTTAAAAAGCTACACACCCTATTATTACTATTTTTATTATACACTACATCTTTTTATGGACAAGTAAAAAATATTGGTATTCCAGAAATCAGAAATTACAAAAGAACTGATTACAAAGGAGGAACTCAAAGTTGGGATATTGACCAAGATAAAGATGGCAATATGTATTTCGCCAATAATAGTGGTCTTTTTCAATTTGATGGAGCCTCATGGCGTAAATATACTTTGCCGAATCTGTCGGTTATAAGAGCCGTAGAAATCGACGATTCCGGAAAAATTTTCGTAGGAGGCTATAATGAGTTTGGTTATTTCAAATCAGATTCGAATGGCAAACTTGTCTATTTTTCTTTATCTAAATTTTTAAATACCCGCAATGAAAATACTGAAAACACCATTGATATTGTTTGGAAAATACACCTCAATAAGGAAGAGGTTATTTTTCAATCCTTTGGAAGTATTTTTATCTTTAAGAACAATGCCCTAAAAACAATTAAAGCACCTACGAAATTTCATTTTTCGTTTCAAGTAAACAACAAACTCTATTTTCAAGATATATTGTCAGGCTTAATGGAATATAGAAATGGCCGTCTTATTCCTCTAGTAGGTTCAACAATACTAAATAACACCCAGGTTTGGGGAATGTTCCAAATGCCAAATAACAGAATACTGATTACAACTTTGGACGATGGCCTCTATATTTATGAAAAAGATAAAATAATTTCTTGGGAGTCTGAAGCTAATAATTTCATCAAAAAGAATAGCTGTTTGGGTGGGGTTGCCATGAAGAATAACTACATTGTCCTTAATTCAGTCCGGAATGGCATTGTTGTATGCGATACTTCAGGAAGAATCATTCAGTATATTAATTACAGGAAAGGGCTTCAAAACAACACTGTACTCACTTCATTTATAGACAGTAATAATAATCTTTGGCTAGGTCTTGATAATGGTATTACTTTCATAAACGAAAATTCTCCCTTTTCTTATTTTGGCTTTAGTTATGACATAAGCACAGTATATGCCACTGTAATTCATAAAGGAAATCTATATGTCGCCACTAACCAAGGTGTTTTTTATCATCCTTGGAATATTCCCTTCAACGAAGAAGCTTTTACACTGGTGGAAGGCACAACCGGTCAGGCTTCAAATATCCAAGTTATTGACGATCAATTAATCTGTGCTCACAACATAGGTGCTTTAGCTATTGTGGGAGATAAATCATATAAAACATTAGACAATATAGGTTATTGGAGTTTTAAAAAAGTTCCAAATCAGCCGAAATATATGATTGGTTCAAATTACAATGGATTTTCCATTTTTGAAAAAGGACCAAATGGATGGCAATTCGTACGTCAAATAGAGGGGTTTTATAAATCTGTAGGAGAATTTGAAATCGATTCAAAAAACATATGGGTAATAAAAGACAATCTTCTTTATCAAATCGTACTCAATGAGGGGTATAAAAATTTTAAAGAGATAAAAACCTATCGAAACCTATCAGATATTGACAAAGGGGTTGTTAGCGTCCAACAATTAAGAAATACGATTTATTTTAAAACTACCAATCATTTTTATAAATACTCACAAAGTAGCGACGCCTTTTACGCGGACAAAAGAGCTGACAACTTATTTAAAACAATCATCAAATCTTCAAATATACACGAGGATAATTTTGGAAATATATGGTACACCGGCAATCGTGGCTTAGGGGTTTTAATAAAAAAAAACAAGGACCATTATGCCAATATTACAGCACCGTCTTTAAATTTAACCCAGAATTTGGTATACAACAATTTGTCAGTATATACTATTAACCCCGAAAATATATTTATAGGTCTTACCGAAGGATTGGCCCATTATAATTCGAAATTATCAAAAAATTTCATTTCCAAACCAAAAGCCTTTATAAGAAGTTTTTCATCTCTTAGAGACACTTTATTTTTTGGAAATAGACAAAATATGGCTGCAAAATTTAAAATTCCCTACCGTTCAAATTCCGTGAAATTCACATTTTCCTCTCCCACTTATGAAAATGTTGAAAACATTGAATTTTCCTATCAACTAGAGGGTTTTGATGACAAGTGGAGCAATTGGGCCTCTTCCTCTATAAAAGAATACACGAATCTTAGGGAAGGTGATTATGTTATGAAAGTCAGGGTTTTAAATAGCTATGGAATTCAGTCAGATCAGGCCAAACTCAATTTTACCATTTCTCCCCCCTGGTATAGACACTTTTTGGCTTATTTATTTTATATCATGGGTATATCTATAATAGTTTATTATATAAGACTAAGGGTACAGGCTAAAATAAGAAAGAATAAATACTATCAAACTATTGAGCAGAGAAGAATTTATTTGGAAAAAGAGTCAAAAATAAGACAGGAACAATTTGATTTGGAAAAAGAAATCGAAAGACTGCAAAATGAAAAACTTAAAGTTAAAATCCTTGCAAAAGACAAAGAATTAGTAACTAACTCATTGCAGATTGCAAAGAAAAATAAAATTTTGAACGGTATTATTCACAAACTTAAAGATATTAATGTGGAATCGTTTGATGATTCCGCTAAATCCCAACTCACAAAACTAAACAAAAGTATTGTCAAAGAAGTGAATGCTGATCACAGCTGGAAAGACTTGGAAAAACACATCAAAAATGTTCATTATGACTTTTTAAAAAGATTAAAAGAAAAATGTCCTACAATTTCACCTCGGGAATTAGATTTAGCCACTTATTTATTAATGAATATGTCAACGAAAGAAATTTCAGAAATCATGAATATTTCGAACGGCGGTGTCGAGCTGGCACGATACCGATTAAGAAAAAAATTGGGTCTCAACAATAAAGAGAACCTCACAGGCTATTTGATTAGCGTTTAATTGAAACAACAACGCCATCCCAATTATAAAAGATGGCGTTGTTGTTTGAACTTTGTTATTGTCACAAAAAACTCAATGTTCTCTCCAGAGCCATTCCTCTCGATCCTTTTATTAATATAGAAGAATTTTCAATTTTGGTTTCTTGGAAATACTTTGAAAATGATTCGAATGTTTCATGAAAATAAAAATTATCTCTTTTAATTCTGTTGGCATAAAATTCCGAGCCTATAAAGTGACAAATGACAATTTCTTCTTTAAAAAGCAAATCAACAATTACTTTATGCTCTAGATGGCTCTCTGACCCCAACTCGAACATATCGCCCAATATCATAATTTTGTTGGAATTGTCCAACTGAACAAAATTTTCTATAGCCACAGTCATACTACTTGGATTAGCATTATAAGCGTCCATAATAATCTGGTTTGTTCCCTTAGATAAAATTTGCGACCTATTGTTCTCTGGGATATAGCTCTCTAAAGCCGCTTTGATCGCCCCATCTTCTATACCGAAATATTTTCCTATCGCTAGTGCTGCACAAATATTATTGGCATTGTACAACCCGATTAAATGCGTTGCTATTATAAGCCCTGAATAGCTTATTTCCACAAATGGATTTGCTTTTATGGAAGCTATATTTACGTCGGCTGATTCATTATTTATTCCAAAAGAATAGGATTTTAAAGCTTTTGTCTTCTCGACTTGAATCGGGTCTTCCAAATTGACGAAAGCTAATTTGTCGTTTTCGAAAAGATACTGATACATCTCACTTTTTCCTTTAATTACACCTTCAACACCCCCAAAACCTTCTAAATGCGCCTTGCCAAAATTAGTGATATAACCATAATCCGGCGTAGCCAAACCGCATAAAAACTGAATCTCTTTTTGGTGATTGGCCCCCATTTCAACAATACCAACCTCAGTTTCAGAATTGAAAGACAATAATGTCAATGGAACCCCTATATGATTATTTAAATTCCCCACAGTTGCTTTTGTTTTGTATTTTTTTGAAAGAACCACGTGAATTAGCTCTTTGGTAGTGGTTTTTCCATTACTTCCAGTAAGGGCAATTATGGGTAATTTTAAATACCGGCGGTGAAATTTTGCCAATTCCTGTAACGCAATCAAACTGTTCTCGACCAATATTGTTCTTTGGTCAATAAAATAGGCTTCATCATCTATTACGACATAGGAGGCCCCTTTTTCTAGAGCTTCATTTGCAAATGTATTGGCATTAAAATTCTCACCCTTTATGGCAATAAACATTGAATTTGGTTCTATCTTTCGAGTATCTATAGAAACAGAATTACATTTCAAAAACAAATTATGAATGCGAGTGATATCCATGTGAAAAATGATTTAAATAACAAAAGCCCTAAAAGGGCTTTTGTTATTATTAGGTATAAAATTAATTTCTTGCTGATTTTCTTTTATCAGATTTTGGCCCAACCCTAGACATAGCACATCTGAACCCAATATAGTCAGTGGCCATATCCTGAGGTAAATATCTTCTTTGTGCCGGATCCAGCCAATAAGCTCTATCTCTCCAAGAACCCCCTTTATAAACTCTTACGTTGTCATTTATTAAAGTAGTTCTTTTATTGGATTTGTCATATTTTCGAACCATGTTCCCTAAACTGTCAGTGCTCACATTATGTTTTGGTGAGTTATACATTTCGTCTTTCCCTTTTTTTGTTTCGGACTCTGATTCTGTCACATTAAAAAACCTGGACGAGAGTTTGTCACCATCTCTGTAATTAACATTGTCGCTCTTGTCAAAATTTTGTCTTAAATAGGTTTCATTTTCATCAACTGGCACTTGAGCAATTTGACCCGGAAATGCTCTTGCCACAATTCTTCCATTACTTAGAGTGTCATATTTGATATTGTCTTTGGTAACGACTTCAATTTTACCGTCTTTCCCAATTTTATTTTTGGTATATTGATTTCCTCTAAAATAATTAAAATCATTGGCCTCATTATCGATAATTGGCCTATATACATCCGCAACCCATTCGGCTACGTTTCCAGCCATATCATACAATCCAAAATCATTTGCTGGATAGCTTTTCGCTTTGTTGGTAATATCGGCTCCATCATCAGACCAGCCAGCAATACCTCCATAATCACCATTTCCTTGTTTGAAATTAGCCAATTGATCCCCCTTGCTTTGTCTTTTCCCTGAACGGGTATAACTGCCAGACCAAGGGTATTTTTTTTGACCTTTATATATATTGTATTCTCTTTGGCCTACATCTGCTGCTGCTGCATATTCCCACTCAGCCTCTGTTGGCAGTCTGTATTCCGGCAGTAAAATTCCAGAAGAACGTTGGGCATATAAAGGTGCTTTCGCTAATGGATTAGCCTTTGTGTTTTTTGTCGGGGCTGTTGATGGAGCTGCATTATTAACTGCACCTGTTGTGTTTCCTGTATTGGCAGTTTTTGTTGCTTTAGGAGTTCTTGCCCCTTTTCTTCCAGCATAAACAATCTCTGAATTCCCACCGTATGCCAGGGTTGGAGCTGCTAAATAAGTTTCAGTGCTAAAAAGGGTTTCAGCATTAACATCTTGAGTTTTTGCATTTTTCTTAATGTACCCGTTTTTTTCCAATAAAGCCTCGTTTACACGCTCGGTTCTCCATTTACTAAACTCAGTAGCCTGAACCCAGTTGACACCCACCACAGGATAATTGGCGTAAGCAGGATGCCTTAAATAATTATTGGTCATCGTTTCGTTGTAGCCCAATCTATTTCTCCAAACTAGGGTGTCAGGGCATGCCCCTTCATATATGTTCTTGTACTTTTCTTCCGTTGGAGAAAATACTTTTTTTATCCAGTCTAAATATTCTAAATACATAACATTAGTCACCTCTGTTTCATCCATATAAAAGGATTGTACGTGCTGTTGGGTAGGAGTATTGTTCCAATCGTGCATAACGTCATCTTCGACCTTACCCATTGTAAAAGTACCACCTTCAACAAAAACCAAACCGGGTCCTGCTTCTTGTTTCGCACTACCAGCAGCCCTTTTACCATCTACATTCCAACCTGTTGCCTTTGAGGCGTTTTTGGAACTTGATTTTTTACTACAACTGGCAAACCCCATAATCAACATCAATGATAAAATCAATCGTAAGGCCATAATTTTCTTTACTTTCATACTCTTTGGTAGATAATAATTTAGGTGGTGCAATATAATAATTAACCATTAAACTGCAACATCATTTTTTGAATAAATAAAAGAACCGTATATCTTTAATACTAAAATACACAGTGAAAACGCAAATTTATACTATTTATTATTTAAAATTATACTAAAAGACATAATTTTACTCCTTATAATAATTTGCTCTTAATAGCGTTTTTAGAAAACAATGAAAAAAGCCTTTATAGTATATTTCACAATTATTCCCTTTATTTCTTTTGCACAAGCTAAAGGCGATATCGCCATTGAATGGCTGGAAAAGAAAGAAATGTACTTTGGTGATTTTAAAATCAACGTCCCTCTTTTTACCGGAAAAAGTTACAGCTACGACTCATCCGAAAAGTCGATTTTTTATATCCTAAATCTAACTGAATCAAGTGCTTTTGACGGAAATTCGGTTCAAATTACCAATGTGATTTATGAATCCGTTTCAGCCTCACAACTGGGAGATTTGGCTCTTGAAAACATTCCAAAAACACCTTCCGCGACGCTAAAAACTAACATTTCAAGAGATATAAAACAACTGTTTCTTGTCTTGTCCCCAATAGTCAGAGATGACCTGGGCTACAAACGAATCAAGTCTTTTTCCTATTCCGTAAATGGCAATGCCTCTAGAATTTCACAAACCACCAGTAAAAGTGCCATAGTAATATCCAATTCTGTTTTAGCAACAGGCGACTGGTATCAATTTTATGTCGAAAAATCAGGTGTATATAAAATTTCCAAGAGTTTTTTACAACAATTAGGACTCAACACAAGCACAATCGACCCTAAAAAAATTAAAATTTATGGGAACGGGGGCAGGATGCTCCCGCTATCGAACAGTCTATATTACCCTTCCGATTTAACCGAAAATGCGATTCAAGTCATTGGAGAAAACGATGGAGTTTTTAACAATGAAGACTATATTCTATTGTATGCAGAAGGAGTGGATACCTATAATATCGAAAGTCAGACCAATAACAACCTCTACGACACCAAATCCTACTATTACGTTACGGTTCAAGGAGACGATGGAAAGAGGATTTCGAACATGGTTCAGCCTACAGCAGACAGCACTCCAACCATAACTACCTTTGACGACTATCAATACCACGAATTAGATCTTGTAAATATTTTAAATCTAGGCAGACAATGGTTTGGAGAGTCATTTGAAATCAACCAAGAACAAGAATTTTCGTTTAATTTTCCAAACATTGACGCAACATCTCCTGTAAAATTGATTGTTACAGCTGCATCGGCCGCTTTCACAAACACCACATTAAAGGTGGCGGTAAACGGTCAAGATACGGGAGCCATCTCTTTTTCGGCACTTAATTCAAATTCAAGCACTAAATTCAATTTAGGTTCCTTATCAAATAACACAACCCTCCTCACCACAGAAAACATAAAAATAAAATTAACCTACGATAATAATGGTGTTCCCGGTTCGAAAGGCTATCTCGATAATATTCGGCTTTTCGCCAAAAGAAAACTCCAAGGGTACGGAAAACAATTTCGATTTCAATATGATTTAGCTGCCTCAAGCAGTGGCGTTGTAAGTTACACTATTTCTAAC
Source organism: Flavobacterium sp. (assembly GCA_044357435.1). Taxonomy (GTDB): domain Bacteria; phylum Bacteroidota; class Bacteroidia; order Flavobacteriales; family Flavobacteriaceae; genus Flavobacterium. Next base: position 7,868 of record JBIKPM010000065.1, read on the forward strand.
GCAAGTGGGATTTCACAAGTATGGGATGTGACGGATATATACAATGTAACCAAAGCCGAAAACCCAAATCAAGCTTCATTTTCCTTTACGGCAAATCTTGGTGAACTTAGAAAATATGTAGCTATTGATGCTCTGGATTATTTGACTCCTTTAAGAACTAATAAAACAAAGATTGCGAATCAGAATTTAAAAGGAACACTTTTTAAAAACGAGCAAGGACAATTTCAGGATATTGATTATATCATTATTACTCCCAGTTTTTTGACAACACAGGCTGAGAAATTGGCGAATTTTCACCGTTCTTATTCAAATTTAAATGTTCAGGTAATAACCCTTGAATCTATCTATCAAGAATTTTCATCCGGAAAACAAGATATTGCCGCCATCAGAAATTGTATTAAATATATTTATTGGAATGCTTCTTCCACTGAAAAAAGAATAAAATATGTCAACCTTTTTGGAGATGCTTCGTATGATTACAAAAAACGCATCATAAACAACACGAATATAGTGCCAATATATCATGCTTTAAGTAGCAATACATTAGGAGAGTCTTCCTATGCATCTGACGATTTTTATGGATTAATGGAACCCAACGAAGGAAATATAGGTTCTTTTTTTGGATCAATAGATATAGCCATGGGCAGAATGTTAGTAAACGATGTTGTGCAAGCCGATGAAATGGTAAATAAAGTAATTGAATACCACGATATAAAATCGTATGGAAGCTGGAGAAATAATTTTGTTGTGATTGCCGATGATTCGGACAATGGTTCGGATTCAACCTTGCAAAATAGACAAAATAAATTGGCGGATGTTGTTACTGCTCAAAAACCATTTATCAATATCAACAAAATACTACTGGACTCCTACGTTCAAGAAGCCTCAGCAGGAGGATCAAGATACCCTAAGGCGCGGACAGATTTATTCAGTGCCTTCGAAAAGGGAGCTTTGGTTTTTAACTATTTGGGGCATGGAGGTGAAGATGGCCTATCCACAGAACGAATTTGGGAAAAATCAGATGGTCAAAACTTAAGCAACCAATATAAATACCCTTTATTCATAACCATCACCTGTGATTTTTCCCGTTTTGACAATCCTTCTAGACCGACTGCTGGCGAATACGCCTATTGGAACCCTAAGGGAGGTGCCATTTCCATGATAACTACCACTCGTGAAATTGGCCAATTTAGTGCGGAGAATTTTAATGATCTGTTTGCTGAATATTTATATTCCTATGAAAAAGGTGCTAATCAATATAACTCTATTGCCGAAAACTTACGATTAGCTAAAAACAATAATCCCAATTCATCAACCAATGTTGTTTTCTATATTGGA
>JBIKPM010000282.1:0-3138 GCA_044357435.1 Flavobacterium sp.
GACTGCCTTCGTGTGCTTGGCCTATTTCGGCAATGATGTATGGAGATAATTTTTTTAGGTCCATTTTTTAATTTTATTACTTATTTAAACAAAAATAGGTGTTTTTATAATAAACTGTAGACTTACTTTAAAAACACAAAGCAAACGCATTAAATATTATTAGAGCTGAATTTTACCTACGTATGGCAGACAAGTGAAATTAATTGTCAGCCTGAGCTTATCGAAGACCAAAAAAAGAGGCACTTCAGACTCCCGAAGCTTCGGGACAGTGTGACAAATTGCAATAAATTAGGCATTAAAAATAACAAAAACGTGTAAATTGAAAATACAATTTTCAATTTGCACGATTATTATAAATTAGTATTGATTTTATGGTTGCCAATAGATTTTAGTTTCAGGAAGTTTAGTATAGGTATCATATTCATTCTGAGAAAGTCGACAGCTATTTTTTATAATTTTAGGGATTGCCCAAACTAAATCTAGTAATGCAAAAACAATAGCTTGCAAGGCTTTAAAATCACCTTTAAATACTTTTTTGAACTGCATCCAAACAGAGTAGCCCATTTTTCTTGGAATTGTAGGTATAGGGTAAAACAAGAAGAGCAAATACCAACCCGAGCGCAAAGACTGTCGGAGACGAAGAGTATAGTCGGCATTGTTTTTTCGGGATTTTACCTCTACACGGTGGTTGACTAAAACTTCTTGAAGATAGTGCACTTGCCAATTGTTTTTGAATAATTGAAAAGAAGCAAAATTCTCTTCGCCATAAAAAACAAACCATTCCGGATAATTAGGAATCGTTCGCCAAGCCGACATGCGCCACACATGGGCACACCCCACAAACCCTTGTACTTGATGGGGTTTTTCCTTAGAGACTACGGAACCTGGTTCTTCTAATCCCCAAAAAATACGCAAGGCTATCAAGCCACATTTAGGGTTAGTTTCAAAATAATTACAAATAGATTCTAATGGATTTTCAGCAACAAAATGCGCATCATCATCTAGGGAAATAGCATAAACTGCTTGGGTTTCGTCGAGCATTTTGTTTCTGCAATACATATAGCCTTTAGAAACTAGATTTTTGTGGAGTATAACAGTTGGATAATTCTGCTTTACAAACTCATAAGTTCCATCGGTGGAGCCATCATCAAAAACCACACATTCAATGGTATCCTTTTGGAATAAATAATCGATTTTATCCAAAGTAAAATTCAAGTCGGCAAGTCGATTCTTGGTAGAAATGAGTATCGAAAAAGTGGGTTGTGTTGATTGCATTGGAATGTTGTTATCGCTTTGTTAAAATACAAATTAGGTTCATTCGCTTTGTAAAGAAGCTTCAGAAACACCCTCCGAGGCTAATAACGAAAGGAATACTGCCGTATAATCAGCCATAAAATGTGGTATATTCAATAAACCATCTTGAAAAGATAGGTTTTTAAGAGAATATCTGACACGCAATTCTGGATGGAATTTTTTGGCGTAAAAAGTCAAACTACGGCTTCTAACATTTTCATCCGATTTGACTTCAATAGGAATGATTGTGTTTTTTGATTGTATAATAAAATCAACTTCAGCTTCGTTTCCAGAAGTCCAATAACGGGGAAGCACTTCAAATTGAGGTACTAAACTTTGTAAAATATAGTTTTCTAATAATGCTCCTTTGAATTCCACAAAAAGTCGGTTTCCTTCGGTAAAAACAATAGGATCCAGTTTGGATTGTTTTCTCAATATTCCTACATCAAAAGCGTAAATTTTATAAGCGCTCAAGTCATCATAGCCCGACAAAGGTAATTTTGGCACCTTAGACAAGGAGACACGATATACTAAACCTGCTTGTTCTAACCATCGAATGGCGTCTTCATATTCCCTTGCTCTCGCACCTGATTTTACGAGCTGGTAAACAAATTTTTTATTTTCTCTTCCCAATTGAGAGGGTAGAGAATGCCAAACATGCCCAATTTTAGCAACATCTTTCATAACAGGATGTTTGGCAAAATCGAGCTCATAAGAACGAATTAAGTCTTTGAGTACCGTATCGGCTTGAACAAAATCTTTGGTTTCCAAAAAAGTTAAAGCCACTGCTGGCAAACCTCCTGTTATTAAGTACTTTTTGAAATGATCCTTAATAGACGAAAAAAAGAGATCTGGAAGGGGTTCTATTGTTTTTACTCCTTTCAAATACGCATTAAGTTTAGGGTCGCATTGTCCTAAAAACTCTGAGAAACTAAGTGGATAAAGCGATAAAAACTCAACCTTTCCTACTGGAAACGAATTTGATTTACCTAAAGAAACACCCAGTAAGGAACCCGCACAAATCACATATAATTCTGGCGTGTTTTCAAAAAAATATTTAAGGCTGTTTAATGCCGGTAAACATTCTTGAATTTCATCAAAAATGATCAGGGTTTGCACATCTATTTGTTCTCCGTGAACAAGGGCTAAATTTTCAAGAATACGATGTACGTCTTTGGTGTTTTCAAAAAACTGAGCCAACTCAGGTTTTTCATCAAAATTAAAGTAAGCCATTTTTTTGAAATGTTGCTTTCCCAACCACTTCATCAAATAGGTTTTACCTACCTGACGCGCTCCATTGAGCAACAACGGCTTGTGATTTGGAGCCGATCTCCACTGGACTAAAGCAGTTTCTAATGTTCTTTCGAAAACTATTTTCACGTATTTAATGCCTTTTATGTGTTAATAATCACAAATATAGTGTTAATTACGTGATTTTTACAAATTGTAATTAAAAATCCGAAAATCCATCATCATAAACAACACATTCAACATTTGTTTGCTGAAGAAGATGATTTATTTTCTGCAACGTAAAAGCCAAATCGCTCAGGCGGTTTTTGGTAGAGATAAGTATCGAAAAAATGGGCTGACTAACTTTCATCTGATTAATATTTACTAATCATTTCTTTTGGTAATTTCTTCCATTTAAAAAACAATTTTAATACCCATTTGAAGGTGATTAGCTTTTTGATGATCTTATTTTTTAAGAAATAAAATACTGGATTAATCTTTTTCCTTTTTGTAAAATGAATAGTAGCATAATTGTTTAATGAAGCCTGTTTAGGAGGAGCAATCATCCAATCTTCATAAATATTTCCCATGTGATAGGCAAAGTTTCCCTGAGTT
>JBIKPM010000283.1:0-3137 GCA_044357435.1 Flavobacterium sp.
ATCTAAATTGTTTTGGATAGCGACTATCTTTTCAATTGCAAAATCAGTGTTGGCCTGGATTAGAACATTTCTTTGTCTTTGATCGTAATTAATTACTCCCGATTCATACTGATTTTCTAGACATTGAAACAGCTCGATAATGTGTCTGGTGTGTTCGCCAATACTCGAATTGCTCAATTGAACACAAGGATTTGAATATTCTTCATTAGACAATTGTTGTAATAAACCAATCAATTCGTCAAGATTACTATTTATCGAAGACAATATCATTTTTAAAATTTAAATTTTAATAAATCAAGTATTCCGTTTCTGTTTTGAAAAATTAAAAACATACAACAAAGAAAGGTAATTATTGCCAAAGCAAACAATTCTCCTCCATCATTTTGCACTTCAATTCCTAATACAAATAGATGCGAAAATATAGCTCCAATCATTACACCAGAACCCATTATTGCCCCAATCAAAGTGGTTCTTGGAACTAAGATTAGAATGGCGGCAATCAATTCTCCAATTCCAGAACCTATTCTTCCATAAGGTTCCATACCTAAAGTAGAGAAAATATAGACGCTTTCTTCGGCGCCCGTAAATTTAAAATATAATGTTTGCAATAATATAGCTGCTGCAGCAATTCGAACAATCCAGGTTAGTGTTTTCATAATATTTAGTTTATAAATTTTTTCCAATTCGATTCTGCTTTTTTCTTTAAGTTCACTTCATCTTTGTTCCAACTTTTCAACGTATTATTAAAATAGGCATTGTAAAACAAATACAATTTTCCGTCTAAAATTTTAAAAGTGTCCGGATTAATTTCAACTTTATCGCCTGAACTTCCCATCGCATAAGCACACCAACCGCCAAATTGTGGTTCATAACTCATAGGCTTTTTTAGAAACGCATCTCTATTTGCAACCGATGAGAAATTATAAACAACACCTTCATAAGTTGTTACAATTTCCTTCTTGCCTTTTGAAGGGTTTCCTTTAAAATAAGAAACAGGATCATAACCTTGTAACGCGATTTTGTTTTCTAGATTGAATTCCGTTGCTCTTTTTGTTACTGTTTGAGCAGCAATTGACATTGTTACAAACAAGAGAAATAAAATTAAAATTGGCTTGTTCATAATTTTGGGTAATGAGTATTAAAATGAAATTTTATAATGAAGTGCCAAAACGAAACTTCTGGTCAATCCATCAGGGCGAATGTCTCTCACAACAAAAGGTGCAGCGATTGAAAGTTCTATACTTTTTTGTTCGCTAATATTGTAGGCACTTATTAAATTGCCGTTAATGGTCAATCCTTCTGACCCAACAAAATTTTCTCTTTTCCCATAAATATTCTCGAAACTATCTTCGCCAAGATGATAAATAAATAGGACATTAGGTTTGAAAGTGAATTTTTGGTTTTTAGTGTTTAAAGTATAAGTTGCCCGAAACAAAGCATCGGATTTTCTTTCGAACAGATTAGTAGACGGGAAATCTTCGGTTCCAGAATATTCAGCAAAATAGGAGTTTTTGTTGTTGTTGAAAACGGGAATTTGAAGTGCTGCATTAAAATACCACTTCCTATATTTAAAATTAGTCCCTAAAAACAAATCAAATGTTCCCAAACTCGATTGATAATCCAACGGAAGTGAAAAGCCATTAATCTTTAAATTGGAACTTGTAAAAGGAAATTTCCATCCTAGTAAAGTACTCCATTGGGTGTTGTTGTTTTCTTTGAATGAATATTTTCCAATCAAAAAAGCGTCTCCAAATGCTCCACGTGTTCCAAAACTTGCACTTGCAGTCGAAAAAGTGACTTTTGTACTCAATTCGATTTTATCGTTTATCTTTCTTGTATATGAAATGTACGGTGAAAAATATTTTACATCAGATTCTCCAGCGCCAAAAATTGTGGCGATTTCGATAGCGTTCTTCTTCTCCTTATCCGTTGATTGAAAACCGTGTCCGATGGAACAAATACCAGCATCGCTACAGCCTTGAGCAAAAGCGAAATTTGAAATTAAAATTATTGCGGAAATTAAAAACACCTTTTTCATATCATTAATTTTGAATTAATTCAGCAACAGCAAACAAATGATTGTACTGTTGGCAATGGATTAGGGCATATTTATATTCCTTTAAATCAATATTTTGTGGAATAGAATATACCGTGATAGGATTCAAATTGCCCAAATTGACAAAATCAGTTGGCGTATTCGATTTTGATAAATACACTTTCAAATCAGGACCAGATTCAACTGTGTAATTTTCGAGTTTCAATCTATTTTGATTGTTCTCCAAATAAATTTTAACTGTACCTGAGCCGCTGATTCCATCTGTTGGAGAAAACACTCCTTGGTATTTAACTAAAGTATTTTGTTGATCTACAATTACAGCAACTTTGTCTTGGGTCAAATCGCCTTCTTGTTCACAAGAACAAAGCATTGTTACAAGAAAAAAGGGAAAAAGCATTGTTTTCATATTGATTATTTTTTGATAAGGCAAATGTAAATTAATAGATTAAGAGTAAATGTCGGCTAGTTTACAATCGAGCTAAAATTGTACACATCACAGTTTTGTGATATCTGCAATACTAATTTCTTTTCGGGTGTACTGAATCATTCCTTTTTCTTCCATTTCATTAAGCAATTGGGTTGCAGTTTGGCGGGAAGTACAAATAATCTGTGCAATGTCGTTTTGGGTCAAGTAATTTTCGATAGTAACCTTATTGCCTTCTTTTTTACCTTCTTTATCCGCCCAATCTTTCAGAAACTGATACAATCTAGTTTTGGCATCTTTAGAAATCAAATTGGAATAACTGTTTCTGATGCGTTTCATTTTCAATCCCACAAATTTGGTGTAAGACAATGCCAAACTTGGATTTCGCAGTAATAAATCCTCAAAATCCAACATCAAGAAACTGCAAATTGCTACGTCATCAGTCAAAACTTTTGCATATTCATTTGAATTGATATCATTTTCTAAAGTCAGTTCACCAAACAAATCTCCCTTTTGAATAATGTCTTTTATAGTTTCATTTCCGTCTTCATCCACAGACACAATTTTGATATTTCCTTTTTTTAAGAGAAAAATCCTTGGCAAATCTGATGAGGAAAAATAAATGATTTCGCCTTTCTGTGCCTTTTTAAAACCGGT
>JBIKPM010000284.1:0-3125 GCA_044357435.1 Flavobacterium sp.
CAGTAGAAAAATTTGGTGGTGGACAGTTGGTGCAACAAGAACCAGATGCTTCCAGTTTTCCGAATGGAGGAATCAGAAATACATTCGAAGCAAGAGGATATACCGCTTGGGATCCAACATCTCCGGCATTCATATATGGAACCACTTTATGTATTCCAACCGTTTTTATTTCCTATACAGGAGAAGCTTTGGATAATAAAATACCATTGCTAAGGGCTTTATCCGCAATAGACGAAGCCGCTACCGATGTGTGTAAATATTTTGACAAGAATGTAAAAAAAGTAACTGCCACCCTTGGATGGGAGCAGGAATATTTCTTGATTGACAGCGCATTGGCAAACTCCCGTCCCGATATTGTAATGACAGGAAGAACCTTGTTAGGGCACACTTCCGCAAAAGGACAACAACTCGACGACCATTACTTTGGTTCTATTCCGAGTCGGGCCTTGATGTATATGAGAGATTTAGAGCAAGAATGTATGTTACTCGGAATACCGGTAAAAACTCGTCATAACGAAGTAGCTCCCAATCAATTTGAGTTGGCGCCTATTTTCGAAGAAACAAATCTGGCCGTAGATCACAACTGTTTGTTGATGGACGTGATGCAAAAAGTGGCAGAACGCCATGATTTAAAAGTGTTATTGCACGAAAAACCATTCAAAGGGGTTAACGGTTCCGGAAAACACAACAATTGGTCATTGGCTACGGATACGGGTGTAAACTTGTTAAGTCCAAGCAAAACGCCAATGAGCAATTTACAGTTTTTGGCTTTCTTCATTAATACCATCAAAGCGGTAAACGATTATGAAACCTTGTTAAGAGCGGCGATTGCAACGGCGAGTAACGACCATAGATTGGGTGCAAATGAGGCGCCTCCGGCAATTATCTCCGTGTTTATTGGGGAACAATTGACCAAAGTTTTGGCCGAACTCGAAGGCGTGACCACCGGCAAATTATCTCCAGAAGAAAAAACAGATTTAAAATTGAATGTGGTGGGAAAAATTCCAGACGTACTTTTGGATAATACGGACCGAAATAGAACTTCCCCTTTTGCCTTTACTGGAAATAAATTTGAGTTCAGGGCCGTGGGTTCCTCTGCAAATTGTTCGAATGCCATGACGACTTTGAATACCATTGTGGCCAAACAATTGAAAGATTTCAAAATTGAAGTGGATGATTTGATTGAGAAAAAAGGGTTAAAAAAAGACGAAGCTATTTTCAATGTGTTGAGGGAATACATAAAAGTTTCCAAAAAAATCCTTTTTGAAGGAGACGGTTATAGTGAAGCATGGGAAATTGAAGCGGCTAAAAGAGGGTTGAGTAATTTCAAAACAACCCCAGAAGCCCTAAAAGCAAGAGCTTCAAAACAAGCGTTGAATTTGTTTTCTGAAATGGGAATTATGAACCATGTGGAAGTGGAAGCGCGTTGTGAAATTGAATTGGAAGAATATACCAAAAAAATCCAAATCGAAGGAAGGGTTTTAGGCGATCTTTCCCAAAACCATGTTATCCCAACGGCAATCCGGTATCAAAACACCTTGATTGAAAACGTAAAAGGATTGAAAGAAATTTTCGGGGAAGAGTTCAAAACATTAGCAAAAGAACAAATCACCCTCATAAGAGAAATCTCGGGTCATATCGAAGGAATCAATTCTAAAGTCGAGGCGATGACAAACGAACGCAAAAAAGCCAACCATTTGACCGATGCACAAGAAATGGCAGAAGCCTATTGCAACATGGTAAAGCCTTATTTCGACGAGATAAGAAACCACTGTGATAAACTAGAGTTGCTTGTGGATGATGAAAGTTGGACCTTGACGAAATACAGGGAATTGTTGCTTACTAAATAAAAGAACAATATTGCTTATTAAAAAATGCCTCTTCCGTTTTTATGGAGAGGCATTTTTTATTTGCACACAAAATCAATTATTCTGCAGTTGTCGGGTCTATGATTGTGGCTACTTGACTCACGGAATTTGCGGGAAATCCACCTTGCTTGGCGTGTTCCCGAACCATTTCTTCGTTCGGGGCATTATAAATACAATAAATTTTATCCGTTGTTACATAACTTTGAACCCATTGTATTTGGGAACCCATTTTGCTCAATACGCCACATGAAGTTTGTGAAATGGCTTTTAATTGTTCCGCAGTTAATTTACCCGCGCCGGGAATTTCTCTTTCAATTACATATTTTGGCATAGTATTAAGTTTTTTAGATTTCTACTCTTTTGGTTTTCCTGACTGCAGTCATACGGATGACATCCCCGTTTAATATAGTGGTATCTGACCTCCACGTTTAAACTTATATTGATTATTTCAATTTCGGTTATTTAGTGTAATCATTTAAATATTAAATACATATATCAAATTTAGTTAAATAAACTTACTTTTTGAGACTTGATCATAAAATTTAAAAAAAACCATGCAAAACGGAATAGGCAAACACCTGACCCTAGGTATTGGAGTGAGAGGTGTTGATGTTTTTTTTGTTGATTTAGGCATTTCTCCGGATAAAGAATTTTCTTTAAAGTAGGGATTGTTTTGGATGGCTTGTTTTGTTTTCAAGCTGTCAGTAGTGTTTTTCCCTTCTCCTTTGATGCTATTTTGTATTACTTCTGACACTATTGTGATCCCCTTTTTGTTGTGGGCTGTCAGCTGGTTTCGTTACTTGGTTTTTAATATTAGATCGAGAGGTGTTGATGTTTTTTTGTTGTCGATTTGTAGGCATTTCTCCAGATAAAGAATTTTCTTTAAAGTAAGGATTGTTTTGGCTGGCTTGTTTTGTTTTCAAGCTATCAGTAGTGATGTTCCCATCTCCTTTAACGCTGCTCTTATTACTTCTGACACTATTGTGATCCACTTTTTGTTGCAGGCTGTCGGCTGGTTTCGTTACTTTGTTTTTAATATTAGATCGAGAGGTGTTGATGTTGGCTTTTTCAGTTTGTGCATTAGAAACAGTAATGAAAAAGAGTGTCAAGAATAGGGTGAATAATTTTTTCATAATTAAAAATTTTTCTATCTGAATTTGATTCAGACGTAATTAATACTAATTTTTGTTTGTTGATATTAAAGCAATATTGGTTTCAAAATGGTACACTTTTTTATAAACTTATTCAAAGGTGAAA
>JBIKPM010000285.1:0-3120 GCA_044357435.1 Flavobacterium sp.
TTAATTTAATCGTCTTTTAAGTAAACTTTCATCTACCTTTGCCGAAAATTTAATTTATGAAATTTGCACACCGTTTTGCTTACTATTTGATAGGATTAATAATGGGATTATTCTTTGTGGCTGCTGTATTTAGTGGAAAAGACACCCGATGTAATTATTTCCCAAATGCCAGAGTCTTGAACGATATAAGAAACAAACCTTTCTATTACTCTGATAAAGCTTCTCAAATATTAGCTGAAAAATGGATAGACACCAGCGACATCAAAAACACGTTGAAATTTGGCGATGTAGATTTTGACCAAAGCAATATCGAATTCGAAAAAGGGAAAATTTATGTGATTGAAGGGAAAACGGTACAAAACCAAGAAATTATACTTAAAGTGATTAATTATCCCGAAAAGGCGGTTTTGAAAGATATTATTAAAAAATAAAATTTCAGGCTTAAGCAAAAAAACTCCATTATTTCTAATGGAGTTTTTTTTGTGGGCGATATTGATTTAACTTCAAATCACATTTTAGATTTTCTTGAAAATTTTATTGAGGAGATGTCATAAAAAAACCTCTAAAATTGCTTTAGAGGTTTTTGGTACGACTGTGGGCGATGAGGGGTTCGAACCCCCGACCCCCTCGGTGTAAACGAGGTGCTCTGAACCAGCTGAGCTAATCGCCCTTAACAGGAGTGCAAATATACAGTGTAGATATTGTATTTGCAAACAAAATATAAAAAATAAAATTTAATTTTATTTAAGCCGCACAATATTTAGTTAAAATGATTTTTAAATAGAACTTGATAACACAAAGATGAATCCGTATAGTCCTATATTTGCAAAATAAAAATTTAACAATGGCTCGATTCAAAGAAAATGATTTACCAAAATCAAAAATTACGACAACTTCCCTTAGCAAAGCTGCTCTTATATTTCAATATGCCGGAAATCATCGTTGGAAATTTTATGTTGGTTTGATTTTTCTATTGTTTACTGGAGCCACCGCTTTAGCTTTCCCTAAGTTAATGGGACTCTTAATTGATTGTGTAAAGGATAAAAGTTATACCGAAGCCAATAATATTGCCTTATTGTTAATAGGTATATTATTCCTTCAATCTATTTTTTCGTTTTTCAGACTCTCACTATTCGTTAATTTCACAGAACACACCTTAGCGAATCTTAGGCTTTCTTTGTACAGTAATTTGGTAAAATTGCCCATGTCTTTCTTTTCCCATAAGCGCGTGGGGGAATTAAACAGCCGCATTAGCTCTGATATTACACAAATACAAGACACATTAACCTCTACAATTGCGGAGTTTTTAAGACAATTTATATTAATAATAGGGGGTGTCATATTGTTAGCGACACAAAGTATAAAACTAACTTTGTTAATGCTATCAGTGGTTCCACTTGTGGCTGTTGCAGCGGTTATATTTGGGAGATTCATTCGAAAATATTCGAAAAATGTTCAAGACAGAGTGGCGGAAAGCCAGGTTATTGTCGAAGAAACGATGCAAGGAATTAGTATTGTAAAGGCTTTCGCCAATGAATGGTATGAAATTGCCCGTTATAACGGAAAAATTAAGGAAGTCGTAAAACTAGCCATAAAAGGCGGAAAATACAGGGGCTACTTTGCTTCCTTCATCATTTTTTGTCTCTTTGGAGCCATCGTTGCCGTGGTTTGGTTTGGTGTGAGATTAAGTATTAGTGGCGAAATGAGCGTAGGGCAATTAATTTCTTTTGTATTGTATTCTACATTCGTGGGAGCTTCTTTTGGGGGTATCGCCGAACTTTATGCCCAAATTCAAAAAGCGATTGGGGCCACGGAACGCGTTTTTGAATTATTGGAGGAAACTCCGGAGAAAATTAGTTCAGTAGAAAATTTAACTGCAAATCAAAAAATCAAAGGCAATATTACTTTCAAAAATGTCGCTTTCAGTTATCCTTCGAGAAAAGAAATTAAAGTTTTAAAAAACGTCAATTTTACGGCCAACTTTGGTCAAAAAATAGCGATTGTAGGTCCAAGCGGTGTTGGGAAATCAACTATAGCTTCCTTATTGTTGCGATTTTATGATATCGACAGTGGGGAGATATTGGTGGACGGAAAAAATATTTACGATTATGATTTGGAAAATCTTCGTGGCAATATGAGTATTGTGCCTCAAGACGTAATCTTATTCGGTGGAACTATCAGAGAAAACATTGCTTACGGAAAGCCTAATGCCACTGAAGAAGAAATTATTTTAGCCGCAAAACAGGCCAATGCCCTAAATTTTATTGAAAGCTTTCCTGAAAAAATGGAGACTATTGTTGGCGAAAGAGGAATTAAATTGTCTGGCGGACAAAGACAACGTATTGCCATTGCAAGAGCCTTGCTTAAAAACCCTAGTATTTTGATATTGGATGAAGCTACGTCATCATTAGATAGTGAAAGTGAAAAATTGGTTCAAGAAGCTTTGGAAATTTTAATGCAAGGCAGAACGAGCATCATTATCGCACACCGGCTTTCAACTATTCGTAGTGCCGATCAAATTTTGGTACTTGACAAAGGCGTGATTACTGAACAAGGGACACACCAAGAATTGATTGCCTTGGAAAATGGAATTTATAAAAACTTGAGCAATTTGCAGTTTAGTCATTCTTAAAAATAGTTCCAATAAAAACGACACGTTTCAAAAACCTTGGGTTTAAACTGACTACTAATAACTAGAAAACTACTTCCCTTTTCTTCTATTGTGCTCCGCTTTTATCATTGATAATTCACGATTGGTTTGTCCTGTTACCGAGGTATTTTCCTCAGCTCGGCGAATCAAGTAGGGCATCACATCTTTTACGGGGCCAAAAGGTAAATACTTGGCAACATTATAGCCATTAGCAGCCAAATTAAAACTAATATTGTCGCTCATGCCATACAATTGACCAAACCAGATTCTGGAATCACTGTTTTTAATTTGCTTTTCTTGCATCATATTCATTAAAAAATAAGTGCTAGATTCATTATGAGTTCCTGCGAAAACCGCCATACAATCAATATTATCAACCATATATCTTATTGCTGCGTTATAATTCTCATCTGTAGCTTCTTTGGAAGAGCAAATTGGCGATGGATACCCTTTTTCTTCCGCACGCTCCA
>JBIKPM010000286.1:0-3119 GCA_044357435.1 Flavobacterium sp.
TCGATTTTTGCATTATCCAAAATTGATAATAAACACATTCTAGTAGGTGCCTCCGATGGCTTATATCTAGTCACTTTTGAAAAAAACAATTTTATCACAAAAAAATTAAATGCGAACAATAAGACTAATACCATTGTTTTTTCAATTACGCATGTCAAAAATCATTATTGGCTAGGAACTGACAATAATCTCATGAGTTTTACATTAACGAATGATTTTGAATTAGTGAATCGTGTCACCTATAAGAATTTGATTCCATCCTCTTTAAATTCCATAAATTTCGTCCGTATCGTTAAATATGATCCCATGCATAATTTTTTATGGATTGGAACTCAAACAAAAGGACTCGTTGTAGCTAAATTAAACAACGATTTTACCATTAAAAATTTTTTCCATTATAATCAAAACCCAAATAGTCTGGATACTAATGACTATATATGTGACATATTTCTTGACAATAAAAACAATGGCTGGATAGGTACAAAAAAAGGATTAATTCAAATTAAATTATCTAAAGATGGGGCAGCCTCAAAAATAAAAAAATTCACAATTCGGGACGGACTCCCCAGTAATTTAATTCAATCCATTGAAACCGACAGGCAAGAAAATTTATGGATAGGGACAAATAGAGGTCTGGTTAAATTAAATCCAGCGTATAAAACAACAATTTATGACACAAACGATGGTATTCAAAACTATGAATTTTCAGAACATTCCTCTTATTCCGATTCTAATGGATTATTATATTTCGGAGGTATTAATGGTATTTCTTCTTTTGCACCCAATAAAACAAAACAGGTCAATTACAACGAACCTGTAAATATTAGGGATGTTATAATCAATGGTATAAATATAAATGATAGAAGACCTAAGAATGATTCTAACAGCCTTATACTAAACCATTTCGAAAACAATTTAAAAATTAACTTTCTATCTCCCAATTACTACAATCCTAAAAATTGTAAATACGCCTATATCTTGAAGGGATTTGATGAAAATTGGTTTATGCCACCTGCTAATAATTATACAGTAGATTATAAAAATTTACCAACTGGTAATTATACATTCAAAATAAAAGTATTAAACGAAGATGGAACTTGGGATTCAGACTATACCTCATTAATAATTGAAATCAAACCTTCATTTTGGCTTACATTTCCGGCATATTTTCTTTACATAATCTTTCTTAGTTTTTTAATAATTTTAATTTCAACTATTACAAAAAAACGACTTGAGAAAAAAAACAAGGAGAAATTAGAAAAACAATATCATGAGCAGATGGAGAAAATCAATAAATCGAAATTGGATTTCTTCATCAACATTTCACATGAAATCAGAACCCCATTAACCCTAATTTTATGTTCTATTGAAAGACTAATTTCTAATTTTAAGTTGAACCCAAAACAAGAAAAAGCGGCTTTAACTATTGATAAAAATGTAAATAACCTATTAGAATTAACCAATGAATTGTTGGCTATTCACAAAATGGAAACTGGTAATTACCAACTAAAAGTTCAGAAAAACGATATTGTTTTGTTTTTAAAAAATATCAAAATTGTTTTCAATGCTTTGGCAAAATCAAAAGAAATTAAAATCTCGATTGACCCCTATATGCCTGAATTATTTATTTGGTTTGATAAAAATGCGCTTGGAAAAATAATGTATAATCTAGTTTCCAACGCCATTAAACATTCCGGTAAAGGTGGTAAAGTTGTAATAAAAATATTGCCCTCTGCAGACAAGCGATTTTTAATAATAGAGGTTATCGACAATGGTTCTGGAATAGACCCTAATTATATATCTAAAATATTCAATAGATTTTACCATCATGGGGGGAATATGGACCGATATGTTAATGGATTTGGAATAGGGTTGTCTTTAACAAAATCAATGATTGAACTACATAAAGGAACAATTTCAGTAAGTAGTGAATTGAATAAAGGAACTGTATTTACATTGAATTTGCCAATGGATGAAAATAGCTATTCTAATGAAGAAAAAGAAGATAAAATGCTATGGGATAGCAACTTACATAAAACTTTTAGCGCTACAGATTTTGACGAAAGTAATGAGGTTAGTAATAATCAATTAGTTGACGAAAATGTTGAATTCAACTCTGAAAAACCAACCATTTTATATGTGGATGACAATATTGAATTGCTTGAAAATATGTCCGATTACTTTTCTGACACCTATAATGTATTTACGGCAGAAAACGGGAAAATTGGAGTTGAAATGGCAAATAAACTGCAACCCGACGTAATTATCAGTGATATAGTAATGCCAGAAATGGATGGTATTGAATTATGCATTACAATTAAAAACGATATAAACACTTCTCATATCCCTGTAATTCTATTAACAGCACAAGGTGATGTAGATAGTCAATTTAAAGGAGTACAATCTGGAGCGGATCACTTTGTTCCTAAGCCCTTTAATATTAAACTATTAAATTTAACCATTAAAAACCTGATAGAGTCCAGAAACAAATTAAAAAATCTATTTGCAACTAGTAAATACATTGACGCCGGGGACATAACCACAAACATTAAAGACAAAGAATTTATAGATAAACTACTAAAATATGTCAACGACCATTTAGAAGAAGACAATTTAAATATAATCAATATTGCAGATGAATTTTCAATGAGTCGTTCCACCTTTTTTAGAAAAGTCAAGATAATAACAGGTACTACTGGTAAAGAGTTTATAGATTCGGTGCGATTGAAAAAAGCAAAAGCCCTATTAACAGAATCTGACCTAAATATTTCCGAGATTGCCTATGCCATAGGCCATTCCAATCCACAATATTTTTCAAAGTGGTTCAAATCCCATTGCAAAATATCGCCTTCAGAATATATTTTAAAACACAAAGTGTAATAGTAAAGTCATTTAAATCCAATTGACAAAAAAAGGATATTGAAACTAAAAGTTCGTATTATTATGGTATAAAATTACACACATTGGCAGGTCAAACACATTAATATATTGTTTAAGTAGTCAACCCTTAAATATGTTATAACAAATTGATTGTTAATAACTTGTAAATAAAAATAGTTCAAAAACACTAAGTTAAATTGCCAAAAAGTGTATATTTCAGTATAAAAAAGTGGCAATAT
>JBIKPM010000066.1:0-9113 GCA_044357435.1 Flavobacterium sp.
TATTTTGAATACCCAAGACAAATCGGCTCAAGAAAGTTTGGTAAAACAAGCATTAGACTTGGCTAAATTATCTCAAAACCTTTTGAAAGGCGAAGAACTTACCGCTTTTGTAAAGAGAAGTTTTGAAATGATTAAATAATCCTACCCAGCCCTTCAAAAAGATGGAGATAGAACCTGCAAGCGAGAACTTGCAGGTTTTTTTGTGTAAAATCGTAAAATACTAACCACAGATTTCCGAACTTTGAAAGTGAAATTTTAAACATCAAAAAAAAATGACTCTTCACATAGAAACCCCTGCTCTACTTTTCTCTGCCACTTCCCTAATTTTACTGGCCTATACGAATCGTTTTTTAACTATAGCCACTATCATAAGAGGATTAAAGAAAGTGTATAAAGAGAAAGAAAATAGGATGATTTTATTAGAAATCAAAAATCTAAACTTGCGGTTAACACTTATTCGTTATATGCAAATGGCAGGTGTATTGAGTTTGTTCTTATCTGTATTGACAATGCTTTTGTTATTTTTAGAGCAGCAATTATTGGGTGTTTATTTTTTCGGATTGAGTTTATTTGGCTTACTTGTTTCATTGGGATTATCATTTTGGGAAATTAACATTTCAGTTGATGCCTTACGATTTCATTTGAGCGATTTATTGGAGAGAAAAGAGATAAAATAATTCAAAAAAGACTTGAAGATATTATTGGCAATGGACAAAAAAAACCTATACCAGCTGACTTTTGTACTGGCTATTTTCACAATTATCTACAATATAATAGAAGGATTTATTTCGATTTATTTTGGTTACGAAGACGAGAGTTTGACATTATTTGGTTTTGGTGCTGACAGTTTTATAGAGGTAATTTCAGGACTTGGCATTGCCCACATGGTGCTGCGTATCAAATTAAACCCCAACAGCAATCGAGACAACTTTGAAAAAACAGCTTTGCGAATAACAGGGTTTTCATTTTATGTTTTGGCAATCGGATTAGTGGGAACAAGCATTTACAACATTTGGACAGCCCACAAACCTGAAACAACCTTTTGGGGCGTTATCATTTCTGTGGTTTCAATTGTAATTATGTGGGCATTAATAATTGCAAAGAAAAAAATAGGCAAAGAACTGGATTCTGACGCTATTCTTGCCGATGCAGAATGCACGAAAGTATGCATTTACATGTCCATTATTTTATTGATAAGCAGCGGTATTTATGAACTGACCAACTTGGCTTATATTGACAGTATTGGGACTCTTGGACTCGCTTACTATTCTTTAAAAGAGGGCAAAGAATGTTTTGAAAAGGCAAAACACAATAAATATTGTTCTTGCAAAAAATGAATAAAAAACATCCAAAATTGCCATTTTATAAAAACAGAACTTAATAATTTATTCCATTCTTATTAAACCCTTTTACAAAAATAAAGTCCAATTCACGTAGCACCTTAGATTATGAACAAAAACACCCTTTGGTCATTGCGACTTGGACACACGGCAAAACAAGCAAAAGCTATTGAAAAATTAGGCTTGAAAGTTTTCTTAGAATACTCTTTTGCGACCCAATCTAGCTCAGAAATTCCAGATTTTCTGAAAAATAGCCCTAAAACACAAAAGGAATATTCAGAAATCAGAAAAAAAATAAAGTTAGAAAATCCAGAAGAAGCAAAAGAAATGCTCAAAAAAGAAGTGCAGACTTCCTTCGAAATGAAAGCTTGGTGGATTGATAAAATGGTTGAAGAGGAATTTCCTCTTCGAGAAAAAATGACCTGTTTCTGGCACAACCATTTCGTTTCCACTTTACAAAAAGTAAAAATAAATTATTGGATTTTTCAACACAATCAAATTTTAAGGGAAAATGCTTTTGGTAATTTCAAAACCCTGACCAAGAAAATCGTTCAAAGCAATGCGATGGTGCGTTACCTTGACAATGTGGACAACAAAAAAGAGAAACTCAACGAAAATCTAAGTCGGGAATTACTGGAACTTTTCACTCTTGGTATTGGAAACTACTCAGAACAAGATATTAAAAACGGAGCCAAAGGTCTAGCAGGATTGGGTCTTGGTGAAGAAAATGCTATTTACAGAAAAATATTCGAAGACAACGAACCCTTCGTTTATCTAGGAAAAAAAGGCAATTTCAAAGTAAATGAAATGATAGATATTATTTTTGAGCAACCTAACATTCCTTATTTAATTACCCGAAAAATATTGAAATGGTTCATTTATGACAATCCAACAGAAGAATTAGTTCATTATTATGGTAATTATTTCAAGGAAAAGGATTTTGAGATTGAACCACTTCTGACCAAAATTTTTACTGAAGAATATGCTAAAAATAATGCTGGCTCTAAAATTAAGAACCCGTTAGAATATAGTTTACAAATAATAAACGAACTGAATATTTCCAATCCCAACACAAAATTGATTGCTAATTTTCTAAAAGAACAAGGAATGGATTTGTTCAACCAACCCAATGTAAAAGGTTGGGATGGCGGAAATTCTTGGCTCACATCACAAGTTTATCTGCAACGAACCAATATTGCAGACATGCTTTGTAACGGCAAAAACCTTTACCCGTCCAAAAAGAATGACACCAAATCGATGATGGAACAAAAACAAAAAGTAAATGTAAAATTGATTTGGAACAAAGAAGTAAACAACAAAGAAATTATTGCCCAACTCACCGACCGTTTATTGTTTACAATTGACAAAGATAGGCAAAGCGATTTTGAGCAAATTTTAAAATATGATTTTGACAGCAAAACAGAGGGGTCTGAAAATGCAGTTATACGCTTGTTTAATTTTATGGTAAAGACTCCGCAATTCCAACTCATTTAATACTACAATTATGGACAGAAGAAAATTTTTAACCCTTACGGGAACATTTACAGGTGGCTCACTCCTTCTGCCTGATTTTTTATATTCTTTTGGTTCTCAAAACAATTTAATTTTGGGCGAACAATGTGTGGTTTTCATCCAATTGAATGGTGGGAATGATGGGCTGAATACGTTCATACCATTTGAAGATACCCTTTATTATAGCTTACGTCCAAATATTGCCATCTCCAGAAATGAGGTTTTGAATTCCTCAAAAGGAATGGCATTTCATCCCGCCTTAAAAGGATTTGCATCAATACAACAAAGCGGCGATTTGTCGGTGATACAAAATGTGGGCTACCCTAATCCCGTCCGTTCCCATTTTCGTAGTCAGGAAATTTGGCAAACCGCACCAACTCATCAGGAATATTTAAATGATGGTTGGCTGGGGCGTTATCTCGATTTGCAATGCAAGGAGCACCAACCCACAGCGGGAATAAACATTGACAATATTGATAATTTGGCCTTGAAAGGTGAAGAACCCAACTCAATTACCGTTAAAGATCCAGCACGATTTATCACAAAAAATAAACAAGACGACGATATAAAATTATCACATAATCCACAGCTGGATTTTGTTCGAAAAGTGGCTAATTCCGTCGTTGAAGGTTCAGACGATATCCAGAAAGCGTTGGCAAAATCAAGCGCTTCAGATGTTGTGTATCCCAAAACGGGTTTGTCCAAGAATCTGGAATGGATTTCGAAATTGATTAAAGGAAATCTGAATTCAAAAGTGTATTACACTTCGCTTGGTGGTTTTGACACCCACGATAACCAACTTCCTATTCATAAAAACAAATTATCAGAACTCAACGATGCCGTTTTTAGTTTCTATGAAGATTTGAAAAAATCGCAACAATTACAAAACGTAACCATAGTGGTTTTCTCGGAATTTGGTCGACGTGTTAAAGACAACGGTCGAGGAACGGACCACGGGACAGCAGCCCCAATGTTTATAATTGGAGGAAATAACCGTGGTAAAATAATTGGCAATAACCCCAATCTTTCGGACTTGGACAATGGCGATTTGAAACATGAAATTGATTTCAGGAGTGTCTATGCTTCTCTTTTACAAAACAAGTTGAACTTTGATTCTAATAAAATTGGCATACGAAACAAAGCATTAGAGGGATTATTCTAGAAACCTCTATACTTGTGTTTTTTTACTCTGAACTAAACATTACATTTGCAGCTCATCAAAAAAATTTATAATGGTTGCAATTTCTTTAACAGAATGTCTAGGTTATTTGGCCTCAATAGTAATCATGATCTCTTTCTTAATGAAAAACTTGATTACTTTACGAATTATAAATTCAATTGGTGGGCTTTTATTTATTGTTTATGGCTTTCTCTTATCGATGTCAATGCCTATAATCATTACAAATACCTTTGTAGTGGGAGTTAATGTTTATTATTTGACCAAACACTATCGAAAGAATTGATTTCTCAACTTTAAATTATAACAAATCATTGATTTTAAGCAATCTAAAAACCATAAATTCAGTATTGTTATCTATTTTTTCTAGTTAATATCTTAGTTTTAAATTTTATTTTAGCTAACTTCGTTAGCATTAACAATCTAAATTTGATATTATGAAAAAATTATTGGCTGAATTTTTCGGTACTTATTGGTTGGTTTTTGGCGGTTGTGGCAGTGCCATTTTTGCCGCTGGAATTCCCGATTCGGGAATTGGATTTGTTGGAGTTTCTCTTGCTTTTGGGTTAACTGTTTTGACCATGGCTTATGCAGTGGGACACATTTCGGGAGGTCATTTTAATCCTGCCGTTTCTTTCGGATTATGTGCTGGCGGTCGTTTTTCTGCTAAAGAATTAGTACCTTATATTGTTGCACAATGTATAGGAGCTATTGCCGCTGCAGGAACATTGTTTACCATCGCTTCCGAAAAAGCAGGTTTCGCTATCGATGCCACAAAAGCAGGTGCTTTTGCTTCCAATGGTTTTGGTGCTTTTTCACCCAATGGCTATTCCATGCAGGCCGCTTTTCTAACCGAGTTTGTTTTGACTCTGTTTTTCTTGTTGGTCATTCTTGGCGCAACCGATAAATTGGCCAACGGAAAATTTGCAGGAATCGCAATAGGATTGGCTTTGACCCTGATTCATTTAATCAGTATTCCTATTACAAATACTTCTGTAAACCCTGCCCGTTCCTTGTCGCAGGCGGTATTCGTTGGAGGTGAACCATTGTCACAAGTGTGGTTGTTTTGGACAGCGCCAATATTGGGTGCAATTGTAGCCGGTTTAATCTATAAAAGTCTTTTACAAGATAATTCAGAGGATTGATTATTTTTAAAATATATTTTTAAAGAGAAAAGCAAAGGTGAAATCTTCGTTTTTCTCTTTATTTTTGTAGAATGAATTCACTTTTTGCTTCAGAACCGATAGTCTTAAATTTGCCAGACGCAGAGATTATCTATTATCCTCATTTTTTTGATAAAAAAGAGGCTGATGTTATTTTTGAACAATTAAGAAACGAAATACCGTGGCAACAAGATGACATTCGAATTTACGGCAAAATTCATCCGCAACCGCGATTGACCTCTTTATTCGGAAATGAAGGAATCGCTTATTCCTATTCGAATATAAAAATACAGCCACATCATTGGAACCCACTTTTACAAAAAATAAAATCGTATGTTGAAAGTGTTACCAATACCAATTTCACCACCGTTTTACTCAATCAGTATCGGGATGGAAAAGACAGTAACGGTTGGCATGCCGATGATGAAAAAGAATTAGGCACAAATCCAATCATTGCTTCCGTTAGTTTTGGTGCCAAACGCACTTTTCAGTTGAAACACAATTCAGATAAAACCCAGAAAAAAAATATTGTTTTGGAACATGGGAGTTTACTGATAATGCAGGGGACAACGCAACATTTCTGGAAACACCAAATTCCGAAAACATCAAAAGCGGTTGGTTCCCGAATAAATCTAACATTTCGTGTTATCAAATAAAGAACTCCCCCGAAATTGATTAAATTTGGATTAAACATTTCGATTATGAATGAAGTTGTCTCTTACTTTTCTTCCATTCCTTCTTCACACAGGAGTTTAATTTTGGTTGGTGGAATTACCATTTTTTGGTTACTTGAAAATGCTTTTCCCCTTTTTAACTTCAACTATAAAAAATGGCAGCATGCCGGAATAAATATTTTCCTGACGTTAACCACCATTTTAGTCAATTTTAGTTTAGCCTTTATTCTATTAAAAACTTCCGATTGGACTATTGCTCATAATTTCGGTGTTTTACCATGGTTACCTGAAATTCCGCTTTGGCTTTATACTTTAATTGGTTTGCTTTTATTAGATCTAATCGGTGCTTATGCAGTTCATTTTGTGGAGCATAAAGTGAAATTCTTATGGCGTTTTCACCTAATCCACCACACCGATACATGGATTGACGCTACATCTGCCAATAGACACCATCCGGGCGAAAGTGTAATCCGATTTTGCTTCACCACCTTGGGTATTTTAGTTGTCGGTAGCCCCATGTGGATGGTTTTCTTATACCAAACCATATCGATTATTTCAACGCAATTTACGCACGCCAATTTTTCGTTGCCAAAAAAACTGGATGCTTTTTTGAGTTATTTTCTAGTGTCTCCAAATATGCACAAAGTACATCATCACTATATGCTTCCTTATACCGATAGCAATTATGGTAATATTTTTTCCATTTGGGATCGGCTTTTTGGCACATTCATGTACTTACCAAAAGAAGAAATTGTCTATGGTATAGATACACACAAAAATCCAGAAGAACACAACAAATTGGGCAATTTGTTAAAAATACCCTTCCAAAAACTACGATTACCCGAAAACAATTAAAAACAGTAAAAAAAAATCTCTTTTGATAAAAAGTAATTATTTTTTTTATTAATATTGGTATATATTTGGAAACAAATCTATTAATCATTAATACCTATATCTGAATTAATTTTCACGTAATGAAAAAGAGTAATCGCAAAGAATTGACCTGGGAACAAACAGAAAAACTTGTTACATTTGCCTTGGAGGAAAAAAATCCTTTTGAAATCATTAAAAAAGAATTTGGTTTAGCCGAAAAAGAGGTGCTGGAAATCATGAAAAAGAAGATGCCTGCCGAAAAATTTGAAATGTGGAAAAAGAAAGCTGCCGCTAATAAACCAAAACCAAAACCAGTTAAAATTGACGATTTTGACGAAGATTTAGACGGCAAATATTACATAAAAAACAAATTAGACTAATCATAAACTCCTGAATTACGGGAGTTTTTTTATAAAAAATAAACATCATCTAATCATTACGATTTGCCAATCACCCAAAAATTGATTGTCAATAAAAATCCATTTTATTAGGACCCTATAAAGTATAAGAATTCTTACCTACAAAAGAATAATTCTAAAATAATTTCAAAATGAAAAAAATAATTTTCGCATTTACATTCGTATCGGTGCTATGGGGATGTAAAACCACTGGTACAGCCATTGCTAATCCAATAAAAAATATGATTCAAGTGGACATCAATCTGAATAAAATAAAGGATGACAAGGTTATGGTTACCATAGACGCCCCCATAATTTCGACGAATGAAATTACGTATCACATTCCAAAAATGGTTCCAGGAACGTATTCAGAAGATAACTATGGTAAGTATATCGAGGGTTTAAAAGCGTATGATAAAAAAGGGAATTTATTGGATGTAAAAAAGTCAGACGACAATTCATGGACTATTGCGAATGCCCAAAAATTAAGAAAAGTCACTTATTTAGTAAACGACACTTTTGACACCGAGAATGGCAAGGGTTTCGGAAAAGGCGACATTTTTTCACCTGCCGGTTCCAACATTGACGCAGGTAAAAATATAATACTGAACACGCATTGTTTTATCGGTTATTTCACGAATTATATGTCATCACCCTATAGAGTGAGCATTTCGCATCCTGCTGAACTTTGGGGAGCGACTTCAATGTTTGATCAGGATACCAGCAACACAAATGATGTGTTTGCTACCTCTCGTTATGCCGAATTGGTAGAAAATCCCATTATGTATTCCAAGCCGGATTACACCACATTTGTGGTTGATGATATGGAAATTCAAATTGCCGTATATTCCCCAAACGGAAAAGTGACAGCTGAAAGTATTTCGCCTGAGATGAAAACAATGATGACAGCCCAAAAACAATTTTTAGGAAAAATAAATACCACAAAAAAATACAGTGTCCTCCTTTATTTAACGGATGCACAAAAAAAAGATGCTACTGGATATGGAGCATTAGAACATCCTACGGCAACCACTGTTGTTATGCCAGAAATGATGGGTATAGAGCAATTAGCAAAGGAATTGAAAGACATCGTTTCACATGAATTTTTTCATATTGTGACCCCTTTAACCATCCACTCCCAAGAGATTCAAAATTTTGATTATATCAATCCTAAGATGTCCGAACATTTATGGATGTATGAAGGTGTCACGGAATATTTTGCAAATCTTTTCCAAATTAACCAAGGTTTGATTACTGAAGAGGAGTTTTACAACCGCATCTCAGAAAAAATAGAACGAGCCAATACACTCAATGACACCATGCCGTTTACGACCATGAGCACTAATGTATTAGTGCAACCGTACAAAGACCAATATTTAAATGTCTACCAAAAGGGAGCATTAATAGGGATGTGTTTGGACATTATTATTAGAGAAAATAGTAATGGCGAAAGAGGAATTCTCGACTTAATGCAAAAATTATCAAAAGAATATGGTGTTTCAAAAGCGTTTGATGATAATGGACTTTTTGCAAAAATTACCCAATTAACCTATCCAGAAGTTGGCGAATTCTTGAAAACCTATGTTGCGGGATCAACTCCTATTTCCTATGCCTATTATTTAGAAAAAGTTGGGATAGAAAAAACAATTAAAAAAGCACCTTCTGATTTTTTCTTGAAAGGAAAAACCCCCTATATAAACGTTGACCGAAAAACCAAAGAAATTATCGTTAGCCCCTATAACGAATTACCTGAATTTTACACCAATCTTGGTATCAAAGGAGGAGATGTATTATTGGCTATAAATGACATCCCTTATTCCTTTGACAATATCTATGAAATGATAAGTGCTAGTCAAAAATGGAAAGAAAATGATGTCCTAACGGTAAAAATAAAACGGGAGGGTAAAGAACAAATACTAAAAGGTAGCGTAAAAATTCCTTATGAAGAAAAAGAAGGACTAGAGGCAACCAAAGCC
>JBIKPM010000287.1:0-3112 GCA_044357435.1 Flavobacterium sp.
TTCACTCTCGAAGTTCAATCATCAGATAAAGGAGCAACAGGAGTACAGGTATATGATATGGCTGGACGTTTGATTGAAAGCCGTCAGGTAAAATCGAATTCAGTTGAAGTAGGTAGAAACTATGCGTCAGGAATTTACAATGTTATTGTAAACAAAGGGACTCAAGTGAAAGCACTTCGGGTGGTCAAGAGATAGGTTTAAAATAATTGTTTTTTAGATAAAAGAAAGAGGTTTTCTCAAAATAAAAATGAGTCAGCCTCTTTTTTTATGTGTGATAGTGTGAAGTTAAATTAATTTTTTTAGTACTGGAACTTTTTATTCTGTCAATAAGTAAGCAGACTCTTCTATGGTATCATTGTTTTCTATGGTATTGACGTAATTTTCCTTTATGATAATTTCCACTGAGGTATAATTAATGTCTTTTAACTCTTCTTTGAGCACTAATTTTTTATAAAGATAATTGATAGCCAAAAAACCTTGCTCTTCAGGTTTTTGATTGATTAAGAAATCGATGGTGCCGTCATTAAGATACTCTAAATTTGGTTGCAATAAATCATATCCTATGACACGAATGTCTTTCAGATTGTTTTCTTTAATGAATTTAGCAATAATGTGTACTCTCGAATTCAGGACAAATACGCTATTAATTCCAGCAAACATTTGGGTTGTTAAGCTACTTTTGTCGTAATCTTTTATGCTAACTTCAGTAATGTTAAATTTTGGCAGAAACGTATTTTCTTTAAAATAAGAATAAAATCCTTTGGTTTTTTGTAAATCAAAAATGGTTTTGTGTGTGTTGCTTTCAATCTTACCTGTTATTTTAAAAATGAGCACATTGCTTTCCTTTTTGACACCGTAACTAACTAATTTACCAGCTACATACCCACTTTTATATGAATCTTGTCCTATGAAGGCGACACCTTTAATTTCTGGTACATTAGTGTCAATCAGCACGGTTGGGATATTTTTTTTCTTGTATTCAGTTAAAAAAGAAACAGATTCTTTTTCGAATACTGGAGCAAATACCAATCCATCATAGTCACGTTTTAAAACATCACCAGCAATTTTGTTGAAATTTTCGATGTCGTACTTGTAAAAAAAATAATCTATGGTTATGCCAAATTTAGCAAATTCTTCTTCGGCTTTTCTAATCCCAATTACGGGAGCTTCCCAGTAGCCGGGTTTTTCATTTTGGAGTATAAGTACTGCAAATTTATATTTTTTGTTTAGGACTAAATTACTGGCAAATATGTTTCTGTTATACCCATGTTCCTTGATGATAGCGTTCACTTTTTCTATATTCTCTTTGCTTACCTGTCCACGATTGTGAATGATTCTGTCCACTGTCCCTGGGGAAACGTTAGCGAGTTTGGCAATTTTTTTTATAGTCATAATAGTACTAGTTTTTAATTATAAACTGCAATAATAATCTATCAAAAAGATTATACTGTCCGGTTTACCACATTTTGTCAAATTACTTTGTCATTTAGGGGAATAAAGTGATTTTAAAAATTTATTTTGATGTCTTCTCAAAGTTTAATTTTAGATTAAAAATAATTAAACCTATGCAAAGATAGTATTGAAAGAAGAAAAAATAATTCCTAATGGGTGCAAAATTGTACAACCATCCCAAAGTTCTGTTTTTTAAGTCAATGGAATCAGAATTAATGGAGTTTTTTTGGAGTGTCAATTGACCATAATTAGTCTATTGTTTTTTTTTGATATACCGAGCCCTTTTGACTATGCTCAAGCTAGACCAAAGTTGAAATGAATTGATGGTTCTCGCCTACGGCCTTACAATGTCATTAAGTTAGGTTTTTTTTTGTCATTTCTGTAGATGTTAGATATTTCGGTAACAAAATTAACTTTGATAAATTTTTTGTGGGATAACCAAAGTGTACGATTTAATCAAAAAAAATGCAGTAATGGTTAATTTATTAGCTAAGAAAGTTTTAATTAACAATTAGTTTTTTGGTAAAACTTGTTTTTTCTGATTTAAAAGAAATTAAATATACCCCCTTTGATAATTTAGGATTCAGTTCAATTTTTATATTTTCGGTTGGCTTATATTTTTTGGAGAATAATTGTTGGCCTTCCAATGAATAGATGGCAACATCAAATTGGTTTATCAAATGAAATTCTTTTAAGTTGATTGTTATGTTTCCCGAATTACTTGGATTTGGATAAAACAAGACATCATTTTTATTTGCAAAATTAGGAGTTTCCAAGGTGGAAGAATATATCATTGAAGCTTCGTTTGAATATGTATTGCCCGTTGTATTGTTAGCCACAACACGATACGTAAAAGAATTTATCTTGGCATTCACTTTGTTCCATTCTTTTGCAAAAAAAGTTGCCATCCATGCTGAGATATTTGATTCTTCACCGATGCAACTATGAGTAGCCCCAGGGATAATATGAAGTTCAGTTGTTATACCTGCCGCAATAAGAGCATCGTTTAAATCTTGACTTTCTTTAGGGAGAATAGTGGTATCAGCAGACCCGTGAACCATTATTGTTGGCACGTCAGTTGCCTGAAGATAGTTTGCAGTAGAGTAGGGAGGACTTGGATAAATCCATCCTCTCATTTCAGGTTCTAACCCACCCCAAAGGGTTGCATTCGCTATCAAACTCGTTTTATCCCAAGGAGTATTTTTGTATTGATTTTCAGGGGTGTATTTCGCAGTGGGATCTGGACCATCAAACTGACAAACAGTCTGGGTAGTTCTGCCACCCGCAGATCCGCCTGCCATAAAAATCAAATTTGGATCAATTCTATAGGCTGCAGCATTGGCTTTGACCCAATTAATAGCAGCATTTGCGTCTCTTGCAGCATCTTGCAATGCAGGAAATTCATCTGACTGTGTTGGCATACTTGACGAAGCCCTGAGTCTATATTCTATGGAAATACAAACATAACCTCTTTTTGCAAATCTATTAGAGTAGTTTACAATATAACCTTGTGTTTTAGAGGAACCTGTTCTAAATCCGCCACCGTGAATCCAAATTATTACGGGTCTGGCTTGAGTATTATCAGCAGAGGGTTCGTAGACATCCAGTTTAAGTGGTGTAGCTATTCCTTTATAATCAATAACATCTGAAAACTTAATAT
>JBIKPM010000067.1:0-9107 GCA_044357435.1 Flavobacterium sp.
ATTTTTATGATGTAGCAACCACATTTATGCGTAAAAATATCATGTATAGCGGGACCATAAATGCTGATTTTAAAAGTAAAAATTATGCGTATGGAGTTGATAAAATTAATGAAAATCCAAGTTTTTTGAATCCGGGAAGAAAAGCCGCTTCGGGTTACAAACTTTTGGCAAATAGTCCCGCTATAGGATATGCTTCTACAGGTTTTACAGAACCAGAATTTCCATTAGGAACAACAGGTATTTTTGTGAATATTTCTAAAAAAGCCACAAAAGATTATTTCGGTAATCCCGTAAATTTAGCCATGCCTAGTAATGTAGGTGCTTATAACGGTTCGGCCGTAGCTAGTGTAACTTCAACTTCTCGCGAAGCAGAATCTACCTTAAATACGGTTGTTGGTGGGACTCAGATAAATTGTGTAAATGCTTCTGGTGCCTTGGCCGTGAATTTTTCAGCAACTGGACAATCGCTAACATTCAATAATTTTAGTGCATCAAATACAGGTCTTCATTTGATAAAAGTTTTTTATGCAAATCCGTATAAATCTAATATGAAGATTTCTATAAATGGAGGTGTTTCTGAAACTTTCATTTTGCCAAATTCCGATGCTTATTGTTATCAATCAGGAACCCCAACAAGTTTTTTTATAGCTAAAACTTTAAATTCAGGCAATAATTCTATAAAACTTGAAGGAAGTATAATTGATAAAATAGAGGTGATTTATATAGGTAGTTCGTCTTCAAGAAATGCTCTTTTGAGTAAAGGAGAAGATGGTTTACTGAATAATGAAGATGCTTTTTTAGAAAAAACACTTTTATCTTCTGATGAATCATTAAAATTAATTATTGATAAAAAAATAGAATATCAAAACGCTGAGGTTTCGATTTATGACATATCAGGTGCATTATTAAGTAAAAAAGATTTTTCTGCCTCTGAAGAAATCAAACTAAATACTTCTAACTTAGGGAAAGGAGTTAAAATCGTAACTGCACGAGTAGGAAACTATTTTTTCGTAGATAAAATAATAGTTCGTTAACTAAAAGCATAATTCCAGTATTTTATAAAGTTTGTGTGTTTTAAAAGACGCACAAACTTTTTTATTTTGAGGTTAATTATTTTGCTAGTTGGGTAAGCTTCACAAAACAGTCTAGTATAAACTAGATTTTGAATTATCACAACTTCCCCTTCAAATATTTTGCTGTAACCGATTTTTTTATTTTGATGATTTCTTCGGGAGTTCCTTCGGCTAGTAATTGTCCTCCGTTTTCGCCACCTTCTGGACCTAAGTCAATAATCCAATCGGCACATTTTATTAAGTCCAAATTGTGTTCAATTACCATTATTGAATGCCCTTTGTCTATCAAGGCATCAAACGAAGCCAGGAGTTTCTTGATGTCGTGAAAATGCAAGCCCGTTGTGGGCTCGTCAAATACAAAAAGGGCTTTTTCTTTAGTGGCTCCTTTTACCAAGAACGAAGCCAATTTGATGCGTTGTGCCTCCCCACCAGAAAGAGTAGAAGAAGATTGTCCCAATTGTACATAACCCAAACCAACGTCTTGCAAAGGTTGCAGTTTTTGGATAATCTTGGTTTGTTTGTTGGAAGTAAAAAATGCAATTGAATCATCAACTGTCATTGTCAGAATGTCGTGAATATTCTTGCCGTCGAAAGTGACTTCCAGGACTTCTTTCTTGAATCGCTTGCCATTGCAGGTTTCGCAATGCAATTGCACGTCGGCCATAAAAACCATTTCGACGTTTATAGTTCCTTCGCCTTTGCAGGTTTCGCATCTTCCGCCATCTACATTAAATGAAAAATGTTTGGCTTGATAACCGCGAATTTTTGATAGTTTTTCTTTGGCAAACAATTCCCGAATATCATCATAAGCCTTGATATAAGTCACGGGATTCGATCGGGAACTTCTTCCAATCGGGTTTTGGTCTACGTATTCTATGTGCTGAATTTTGTGGTAATAGCCACGCATTTCGGTAAATTGTCCGGCTTTTTCGCCAATGCCATCCAGTTTTTTCTGCATTGCCGGAAACAGGATTTTCTTGACCAAGGTGCTTTTTCCACTTCCCGAAACACCGGTAATTACGGTCAAACATTCCAAAGGAAATTTGACGTCTATATTTTGTAAATTATTTTCTCTCGCACCCAGAATCTCAATGTAATTGTTCCATTTTCTGCGAATTCGGGGCGTTTTAATTTCCAGTTCCCCGTTGAGGTATTTCGCGGTTAGTGAAGTCGATTCCAGAATTTCGTCGAAAGTGCCTTGAGCGACCAATTCACCACCAAAAGTTCCCGCTTCGGGACCAATATCGATAATCATATCGGCGGCTTTCATAATATCTTCGTCGTGTTCCACCACGATAACGGTGTTTCCTAAATCGCGCAAAGATTGCAAAACTTTGATTAATTGTTCCGTGTCTTTTGGATGCAAACCAATGCTCGGTTCGTCCAAAATATACATCGAACCCACCAAACTACTTCCGAGCGAAGTTGCCAAGTTGATGCGTTGCGATTCGCCCCCAGAGAGTGTCGCCGAGTTTCTGTTTAAAGTCAAATAATCCAAGCCCACTTCTGTTAAAAAAGACAAACGATTATTGATTTCCAATAACAGTCGTTTGGCTATTTGTTTTTCATAAACATCCAAATCGATGTTTTTGAAAAAAGCAACCAAATGTTTAATCGGCAAATCAACCAAATCCGAAACAGTTTTGGAATTTATTTTTACGTAAGATGCTTCAATTCTCAAGCGTTTTCCTTTGCAGGAATGACATTTGGTTTTACCACGATAACGCGAAAGCATTACCCGATTTTGAATTTTATAATTTTTGTCTTCCAATTCCTTGAAGAAGGCATTCAAACCTTGAAAATAGCTATTCCCAGTCCAAACCAACTCCTTTTGTGCTTCCGAAAGTTCAAAAAACGGCTTGTGAATGGGGAAATCAAACTTGTAAGCATTGTTGACCAATTCGTCCCGAAACCAACCCATACTTTCGCCACGCCAAGGATAAATGGCATTTTCAAAAACGGACAAAGAAGTATTTGGAATCACCAATTCCTCGTCGATTCCTATGATATTTCCGTAGCCTTCACAAACCGGACAAGCACCATACGGATTGTTGAAACTGAACAAATGGACATTCGGTTCCAGAAAAGTAATACCGTCCAGTTCGAAATTATTACTGTAAGAAAAGCGTTTGTGGGTGGTCAATTCCTGTAAATGGCAGATTCCTTTCCCTTCATAAAAAGCAGTTTGCACGGCATCGGCAAGGCGATTGTAAAATTCCTCTTCGTCTTTTACCACGATTCGGTCAATAATAAGAAGAATGTCTTTGTTGTCTAATGTATGAGTTTCGATTTCGTCAAGACGAACGGTTTCATTATTGACCAATATTCTGGAGAATCCTTGATTGAGTAAGGCTTTCAATTTATCTTCCAAAGCTCGACCGTGTTCCAAATGAATAGGCGCGAGAAGCAACCATTTGCTGTCGATTCCAATTTTTTTCACGTCGGTAATAACATCCGAAACGGTATTTTTTTTGACTTCTTGCCCTGAAATTGGCGAAAAAGTTCTGCCAACTCTGGCAAACAATAATTTAATGTAATCGTAAATTTCGGTCGAAGTTCCTACGGTGGAACGGGCATTGGTTGTGTTTACCTTTTGCTCGATGGCGATTGCTGGCGCGATTCCCTTGATGTATTCCACTTTTGGTTTGTCCAGTCTTCCAAGGAATTGGCGAGCATAGGAAGATAAACTTTCTACGTAACGGCGTTGCCCTTCGGCATACAAAGTGTCAAAAGCTAGGCTTGATTTCCCCGAACCCGAAAGTCCGGTGATCACCACTAATTTATTTCTCGGAATCGTAACATCCACATTTTTTAAGTTGTGAACTTGTGCTCCTTTTATTATTATATTTTTCTTTGGATCGAGTGTGGAAAAGTCAATTGGCATACAAAAACTGAATTTCCACAAAAGTAATCAATTTTAAAATGAGAATTGGTATTCAACAAATCACAAATTTTTAAGAATTGAATTGATTTTTTAAATTTTAGAAGGCAATAAAAAATTGTGATTTTGCATTTATTACAATGGTTTTGTTATTAAAAAATCAATTGGTTTTCCTGTAGTCACTTATGATTTATGTTAATTTTATTCGTTTTTATTTGGTTGTTTGGATAAAATATAGTTAAATTTGAAAATTAATTATAAACTTAAATCCATTAGCCTATTTTATAGAACTACTTTTTAGAGAAATTGCTCCAAATTTTTATTAAAAAACTAAAAGGTATTACTATGGCTAATGTACAACTTCCTGACTCTTTATTGGTTCACAATTATATTGAAGGTGATGAAAACGCTTTGACAATATTAATCAATAGACATCAATCAAAAATTTTCGGTTTTATATATTCCAAAATCTCTGACAGAGATATATCGAATGATATTTTTCAAGACACTTTTATTAAAGTTATTAAAACTTTAAAATCTAAATCCTATAACGAAGAAGGTAAATTCTTGCCTTGGGTGATGCGAATTGCCCACAATCTGATTATTGACCATTTTCGAAAAAATAAAAAAATGCCTATGTTCAGAGAAACAGAGGAGTTTTCTATTTTTTCGATTATGTCCGATGATTCACCAACTATAGAAAATAAAATTATTCGGGAACAAGTTGAAACGGACCTGCGAAAACTAATCGAGGAACTTCCTGCCGATCAAAAAGAAGTTTTGGTTATGCGAATGTATCAAGACATGAGTTTTAAGGAAATATCAGAAATAACAGGGGTTAGCATCAATACTGCCCTAGGTAGAATGCGATATGCCCTGATGAACATGAGAAAAGTAATTGACAAACATCAAATTATTTTAACGAATTAATACTATAACAAAAAAATCTGCGTTGTAATAAAAAACACAAATTTTATTACAATATGGCAAAAATCTACTCTAAAAAAACATTAGTTATCCCTACAATGAAACCTGAAAAAGAAATCGTTTCTTTTTTGTTGAATTACTCTAAAGCGTTAAGCATCATAAAAGGTAATAAAATGAGTTTCGAAATTATAGCTAATTAGGAAAACGTCCCGAGATCATCGGGACGTTTTTTTATGGTATGCTGATAAAACACTTTTTTTGCCGACGGTTTTAGTAATTGGATCTTTCTCTAAATCCCAACCTCGAGCAGGCGAATATTCCCGACCATACCAAATCATTTGTAGGTGTAAATCATTCCAAGTTTCTTCCGGAAAAATTCTTTTGGCATCTTTTTCGGTCTGTACCACATTTTTTCCGTTGGACAAATTCCATCGGTACATCAACCGATGAATGTGGGTGTCGACCGGAAAAGCAGGAACTCCAAAAGCTTGTGACATCACCACACTCGCCGTTTTATGACCCACAGCCGGAAGTTCCTCCAAACTTTCAAAGCTTTGAGGAACTTTTCCTCCATGTTTGTCAATTAAGATATGTGATAAACCGTGAATTCCTTTAGATTTCATTGGCGATAAGCCACAAGGACGGATGATTTCCCTGATCTCCTCGACTGACATTTTTATCATGTCATACGGATTGTCTGCTTTGGCAAAAAGAAAGGGCGTAATCTGGTTGACGCGAACATCTGTGCATTGTGCCGAAAGCAAAACGGCAATCAACAGGGTGTAAGGGTCTTTGTGATTTAAAGGAATTGGAATTTCCGGATACAATTCTTTTAACGTATTTATAACAAACGTTACACGTTCTGATTTGGTCATTTTAGTTTATTTTTGGGTACAATTTAACAACTAAACGTATAAAGTCCTAAACTTATAAACTCAAATTATGACAACATTAAAAAAAGGCGACAAAGCGCCCAATTTTTCAGGATTAGATCAAGATGGAAAATCGCATATATTAGCCGATTATAAGGGAAAAAAATTAGTTGTTTTCTTTTATCCAAAAGCAAACACGCCAGGATGCACAGCCGAAGCCTGTGATTTAAGGGATAATTTCGAGCGTTTTCAAGCCAATAATTATGAACTTTTAGGGGTAAGTGCCGATGCCGCAAAGGCTCAAGCGAAGTTCAAGGAGAAATATGATTTTCCATTTCCCTTATTGGCAGACGAGGACAAATCGGTTATTCAGGCATTTGGGGTTTGGGGACCCAAAAAGTTTATGGGTAAAGAATATGACGGGATTCACAGAACTACATTTGTAATTGATGAAAATGGTATAATAGACGAAGTGATCTCTGATGTAAAAACCAAAGAGCACGCCGCGCAAATCTTAAAATAAATTCTCTAGTTTCAAATTAAAAAAATAAAGGTCAATAAAACTACATTGTTTTATTGACCTTTTTATGTAACACTTAATTTTCTGATTTGAACTAGCTGCTTTTTTCTAATAATTTACTGGGATTGTAACCGAAAAGTTCGTGTTCTTTGATGATTTTAGCGACACCAGTTGGTAGCATTGACTCCCAACCCGGTTTGTTTTCACTAATCATTTTTAATACCTCTCGGGAGAAAACTTCTAGGTTTTTCGGATTAAAGTTTGTAATGTCGACTACTTTTCCATTGAATTTGAAAAATTTGTACAATTCCTTAATTCGAGGGTGTACTTTCAAAGTCTCAGAAGTAATAATTACACCGTTTTCATCCAGCATTGGATATAGGTATACTTTCATATCGCGGTAAAATAATTTCCCGAAAGCTTCCAAAATCCCACCACTCAAATGGCGATAATATTTTTCATCAAAAATATCGACTAAATTGTTTACCCCCATTGCCAATCCCATTCTGGCCTTGGTGTATTTTGCAAAATATTCAACCACTCTATAATATTCCTGAAAATTAGAAATCATTACTGTTTGTCCCAAAGAGCAAAGTAATTCCGCTCGATCCATAAAATCTCTTTCATCTATTTCGCCATCAGAACGTAAATTGGACAGTGTGATTTCAAAGATAACCAAGGTGTTTTCTGCATCGACTTTATTCTCTTCCAAGAACATTTTTAATGACTCCTTGTACATATCCATATTTACTTTGGTAACGGGACGGAAACTACCCCTTAAAGCAAGAATGTTTTTTTTGTATAATAGGGCCGCGGGAAGTATGTTATTGCCTTTGGGATCAAAAATAACGGCGTCTGTCATTCCGTTTTTTACCAATTGCAAACTCATTAAACGATTATCCACATCAGCAAAACGAGGTCCTGAAAAGTTGATAGTGTCTATTTCTAGTTGGTCTTTATCCAAGTGATCGTATAAATATCGCAATAATCGTTTAGGTTCGTTGTATTTATAATAGGCACCGTAAATTAAGTTAACGCCTAATATCCCTAAAGTTTCTTGCTGTAATCGAACGTCTGTTTCTTTAAAACGAACATGAAGAATAATATCGTTGTATCCTTCCTCGGGGTCAATTTGATACCGAATACCAACCCATCCGTGTCCTTTGAATTGTTTGGCAAAGTCAATTGTAGCCACTGTATTGGCGTAGCTAAAAAACATTTTTTCGGGATGTTTTATTCTACTTAGCCTTTTTTCTATTAGTTCCACCTCATGTGAAAGCATTTTTTTTAGTCTGCTTTCGGTCACATAGCGGCCATCACTTTCGACTCCATAAATGACATCGCTAAAATCTTTATCATAAGCAGAAGTAGCTTTTGCAATTGTCCCGGAAGAGCCACCAGCTCTAAAAAAATGCCTAACGGTTTCTTGTCCAGCACCAATTTCTGCAAAAGTCCCATAAATATTTTCGTTCAAATTGATACGAAGCGCTTTGTCTTTTATGGAAGGAATTTGTTCGATGACTTTATCACCTTTCAGTTTTATTTCTGTATCCATTTTTATATAAATAGGGCTAATTTGTTACAAAGTTAGTTAATTAGGTTTCTAATGAAAGAGAATTAAACCTATTTTTGTAAAATAATTAGCAAAAACTGTGCTAGATGAATATATATTTTTTAGGAACCGGCACTTCACAAGGAATACCTGTTATCGGCAGCCATCATTCTGTTTGTCAGAGCACTGATGTCAGGGACAAAAGACTTCGTGTTTCTGTTTGGATTTCTTGGGAAAAATATTCTTTTGTAATAGATTGCGGACCTGATTTTAGGCAACAAATGTTGGCTTCAAATTGCCAAAAAGTGGACGGGATTTTATATACCCATGAGCATTCGGATCACACTGCAGGCTTGGATGACATTCGCCCATTTAATTTTAGGCAAGGAGAAATACCTATATATGCCCATCAACGGGTAATCGACAATCTAAAAAAAAGGTTTGACTATGTTTTTGAAACCAAGAACAAATACCCGGGCGCACCCTCCGTAAAACCAATTGAGGTAGTCAATAATCATCCTTTTCCTATTGGTAATAAAACAGCAATTCCCGTTAATGTTATGCACGGTGACCTTCAGGTTTTTGGTTACCGAATTGATGATTTTGCCTATTTAACGGATGTGAAGACTATAGATGAAATCGAAATTGAAAAATTAAAAAATGTAAAGGTTTTGGTAATAAATGCCCTAAGGGAAGAGTCGCATGCAAAGCATTTCAATTTACAGGAAGCTTTGGATTTTATAACTTTAATTCAACCTGAAAAAGCCTATCTTACCCACATCAGTCATATTTTGGGTTTTCATGAAGAAGTACAACAAAAACTTCCAAAAAACGTTTATTTGGCTTATGATAACTTAGAAATTACCCTTTAAAATTAACATAAAATGAAAAAATCATTATTGCTTTATCTTTTTATTCTTTCTGCTCTTTTTACTGTTTATACTTACATGTATTTCAGTAAGGAACTAACTTTTGAACAAAATAAATTTACCAATCAAAACAAAAAACTGAAAGACAGCTTGAATTCTATCACAAATAAATTGGCTGATGCCAATTATTTTTCTTTGGCAAGAAACGAAAATGCCCAAAATTATTTCAATCCTGACAACGCCACAAAAACCATTCAAGTCGAGAAGTTGATTCCTTTTGTAACTGAAAAATTGTTGGATTTTAATGCCAATCCCAAAGGAAACCCTTACGTGGGTCAAGATCAAATAGGAGCCAATAAATTCATCATCAATAAAGTAAGAATATTGAATCACCGATGGATAATCGCCGATTA
>JBIKPM010000288.1:0-3110 GCA_044357435.1 Flavobacterium sp.
ATCCCGAAATTGTGGTATTGATTACATTGGATAATTTATAAGCAATGAAATCCCCTGGCAACATAAATTTATGAATCTGATTGTAAATTTCAGGCTCGTTATCTTTGACCCATTTCAACTTTGATGCTGTAAAATTTCCAGGAGAATTTAGCAAATGTTCGTTGCATTTTTGCTCACCAATACTCGAGAAAGCTTCATTCCCAATTGCTACAGCACGACTGTCGCACCAAATTATAGATTTTCTCAAAGGCAGACCTTTTTTATCAACCAAAACCAATCCGTGCATTTGATACGAAATCCCTATTCCTTTAATTTGAGTTCTAGAAATATTATATTTTTTTTTTATTTTGGCAACTGCATTACAGCAATGTAGCCACCATTCCTCTGGATTTTGTTCTGCCCAGCCGTTTTTTAAGGCCAACATACTCATTTCGGTTTCTGGTTCTTGCACAACACCGATGCTTTTTCCTGTTGCCATTTCTACGATAGCCACTTTTACTGATGAACTACCTATGTCAAATCCAATGTAATACATATAATTTTATTTATTAATAGATCCGCCAACCTACAATGTTAATGTATTGAAAGAGTTTGCTGGTAAGCTTACCTCAAAACACTTTGAACCTATTTTTACTTTTAAATTTTTTGCTCTATAAGAAGAGTTTACCGTTACCAAAACCATTTTGCCTTCAGGAGTGATAAAAGCTAGAGAATCTTCAGTCAATCCTTTGGTTTCTAGTTTAGTTGAACCAGGTGTTACAAAATAACTCAGGTGTTTGAAGATGTAAAACTCTGGCGTGTAGGTTACTTTTTTGGTCATTTTATTGATAACAACTTGAGCGTTTTGTTTCCAACCCCAAGAGCTTTCTCCTGTGCTATCTAAAATCATATTCCAATACATATACGATTTTACTCCTTTATCTAAATACGATTTGATGGTACCAAAAGTACTTTCGGCATCGTTCCAACTAAAATTACCATCGCCACAAGGTGTTTCAGTTTGCATCAAATTAAGTTCAGGATATTTTTCACCAATTTGATCCACAACATCCAAACCTTCGTATTGCACACCAACTCCTGAGATATATTTTCTAACTTTAGGATTTGACA
This sequence comes from Flavobacterium sp., assembly GCA_044357435.1. Classification (GTDB taxonomy): domain Bacteria; phylum Bacteroidota; class Bacteroidia; order Flavobacteriales; family Flavobacteriaceae; genus Flavobacterium. The sequence continues at coordinate 1,111 of JBIKPM010000288.1, forward strand.
AAACCGTTTCGAAAACTTCTAAATCTCTACTATTAATGGTGCTAAACCAGATTTGCGCAGGATTTTTATCTTTAGCAAACTTTGGCCCTAAATAATCTGAAACAAAATCACGCATTGCTGGGGCTGTCCAACTACAATTAGGCCATTGGTTGTAGGTATAGGGCTCATTTTGAAAATGTACGGCAAAAACATTAACTCCTTCTTTTTGATAAGCTTGTACGAATTTAGATAGGTAGAGTGCATAAGCCGACAGGTATTCTTTCTTTTGAATAAATTGATCGACCGATTTTACAGCCTTGTCTTCGGTCAAGTCGTTGAAAGTATTTGGCTTGTTTGCATAATGTTTGTTGGTTTTCATCCAAGTTGGCGGACTCCAAGGCGATGCCCAAATTTTAAGGTCGGGTCTATATTTTAAAGCCGCTTTGATATATGGAATAAGAATGGTTTTGTCTCTTTCAATATTAAAGTTTTTCATTTCAAAATCGCCATCGGTTTCATTGAGAGAATACCAATTAAATGAGTAATCATTTGCCCCAATTGGCATTCGACAAAGATTGTATTTCAGTCCTTCGTTTGGATCAAAAAGTTCCTTGATTACTTTTTCTCGCTCCTTAAAGGGTAAAGTATTCAATGCCTGCCAACCCAATTCATTAAAACAACCGCCCCAACCATCAATGGTTTGTTGTTTTTTGTCGGTTAGTATTTCAATGTCAACCGTTGTTGCTGCATTGGCATCAGTTACTTTGATTACTTCTTTAGTTTTCCAAGGTTGTTTTTCGGTGCTAGAAATCCAGTTTACGTTTTGGGAAAATCCATTTACGGCAGTTAAAATGATAACCACAAATTTTAATACTGTTGTTTTGTTTTTCATTTTCATCTTTTTTTTAATTTTGAATATTCATTGAGTTTCAAATACACTTAATTTGTTATAATGATTCTCTTAAAGTTAATTGTGTTGTTATGTAATGCTGTATTGTTTCACCGTTTGTAATAAATTCGGCGGATTTTAACCCAAGTGCTTTAAAATCAGTTGAAACTACCGAAATACCCTTGTAAATGAATTTTTTCATTGGAGTTTCGTTATAGGATAAAAAGCCAACATCTTTGCCCGGTTCCAAGTTCTTTTCTTGACATTGTTCTAAAAATTGTCCCAAAATTCGGTCACTAACACTGATGTATGCAATATTGTGTTGAATGTTGAATTCTTTGGGATTAGTAATGATTTTATAGTTAAAATTAAAATCTGTACAATATTTTTCAAAAAAAGCAACCGTTTCTATCGGATGATGGGTAAAACTCGGGTAGACAAAATGAATTGCTTTGTATTTCTTGAAAGATTCAACAGCACCAAGTAATGAGTCATAAAATGCTTTTCCAAAGTCTTGAAAAACATAGTTGTTTGCGGGAGTTACATTAATACCCCAATCAATGAGTAATAGTTTTTCATTTGGAATTTTTGATGATAAAAAGTTTTTTTCGCTGTGATTAAAATCCATCACTACATATTTATAGTATTTTCCAATACTATTGTTAATGATGTTTTTAAAATTTTCTAAATGATAGTGATGAAACTGCACATCCACAATAAAATTTTCGGGTAAATTATTGATAAAGGAATGATAAAAAACTTCTTTGTAAGCCTTGAAAGTGTCTAAAACTAAAAGAATTTTTCTAGTTTCGCCCGCTACATAATACCCCTTATTAGGCACAGATTGAATAACTCTTTGTTCTTTTAAAATAGAATATGCTTTAAAAACGGTATCTTTAGAAAGTTTGTTTTCTTTACAAATACTATTTACGGAAGGTAGCAAATCAGCCTTGTTCAGAAGATTTTTAGCAATAGCATTATTGATAGAATTTACTAATTGCTGATACTGTATATTCCGGTGATATTGACCACCCAATTCCAATTTAAAGTGACCACCACTTTCCAGTTTAAATTGACCACCTAATTCCGGAGTAAAATGACCACCCCAATTTTTCATAAAAAACTACTTTTT
>JBIKPM010000289.1:0-3102 GCA_044357435.1 Flavobacterium sp.
TGTTGGTCTTTTTTTAGGACATTATGGATATCGAGTGGACAAAAGCATTCTGGTTTTTGTTCGTGATTTTGGTTTAATCCTATTTGTTTATGGAATTGGAATTCAAGTGGGTCCCTCCTTTTTCTCTTCCTTTAAAAAAGATGGGTTATTATTTAATCTTTTGGCAGTTGGAACCGTTCTTTTGGGTGGATTGATTACTTATATTATTCATATAATCACCAGAATTGATATTGAAAATGCTGTCGGTTTGATGTCTGGTTCCGTTACAAACACGCCAGGATTGGGGGCAGCCAAATCTACGCTTCAGGAAATTCAAAATAAATTTCCCTCAAGAGTATTTAGCGATCCTACTATTGCCTATGCAATTACCTATCCTTTGGGGGTATTTGGAATTATTACTACTATTATTCTTTCTAAAATAGTATTGAGGATTAATTTTGCAAAAGAATTATTTACATGCAATGACTCGACGGACAAAAGTGAGGTTATAATTCACGAAAAATGCCGAGTTACCAACAGTGCTGTTTTTGGCAAAAGTATTTATGAAACATTTAAAGAATTCGACATCCATAATATTATTATTTCCCGTCTAAAAAATAGTGGTTCAGAAGTAGTTTATTCCCCATCATTAGATACCAAAATTCATGAAAAAGATGTAATAATGGTCGTGGGAACACCTAAAAATGTGGAGCAATTTATAAAACTCATCGGGAAAATTTCAACTGATTTATTCATAGAATCTGAACATGATGTTATTACAAAAAACATATTTGTAACCAAGAAATCAGCCACTCATAAAACCCTAGCAGAATTAGATTTATACAATAAATTCAATCTCAAAGTGACCCGTGTTTTTCGTTCGGGGATGGAATTATTGGCACAACCCGACCTCAGATTAAATTACGGAGATAGATTAAAAATTGTTGGCAACAAAGAAGCCATTTCGGAGGTTGAAAAGATTATAGGTAATTCAGAAAAAAGACTTTTAGAACCCGATTTTCTTTCTTTGTTTGGCGGACTGATAATAGGAATTATTATAGGGTCAATCCCTATTTTTATTCCTTCATTGCCGGTACCATTGAAACTGGGATTCGCTGCGGGACCTCTATTGACAGCATTAGTTATAAGCCGATATGGTGGTATTGGAGTTATCCATTCTTACATCAACAATGGGGCAGTTCACTTTATGAAAGATTTAGGAATTTGCTTGTTCTTTGCCGCTGTGGGAATTCATGCTGGAGAATCATTTTACGAAAATTTTATCAAGTTTAACGGTTGGCTTTGGATTTATTATGGTTGTTATATTACCTTAATTCCGTTGGTAATTTTGGTATTGATAGGACGATTTGTATTTAAACTTAATTTTTTTCAATTAGTTGGGATAATGAGTGGCGCTTATACCGATCCGGCAGCATTGGCGTTTAGCACCAAATACTTAGATTCTGACATTCCTATTCAAGCTTATGCCACTGTATATCCAATGGTAACAATATTTAGAATATTTATTGCACAACTGTTAATATTACTTTTTGTTTAACCAAATAATTTCTCCGGTAAAAAAAAAGGGAGGTTGATTTGTATATCATCCTCCCTTTTTTAGTTTTTTTTGAAAAATCAATCTTTGTCCTCTATGGCTTCATTACTTACATCAGCATTATTTTCTGAGTCAAGAGTTGGAGTTGCATTAGGTCTAATTTCGGTATGACGAATTTCACCACCTGTGGTTCCTGTTTCTTTTGCCAAAAACACCCCAGCAACTGCTATAACAACTGCGGCATAAGAAACTAATTTTGCCTTTGCATGTTTTTTATAATTTAGAAACAAACCACCAAGAGAAATTACTCCTAAAACGTATAAAACTAGAGCAAGTTTTTCTGCCATTTCTTCGTGTTCATGAATAATTTGCTTCCCTACCGTTGGCATATCTTCAACCAATTCTTCTGCTCCTTCTCCAGTTCCCATACTAAATGCGGCAAAAATAGCAGCGACAATAAATAAAACATAAGCGGTATTTTTAACCGAATTGTTTTTTAAAATCATACCTGAAATCAAAATTCCCAATCCAAATATCGTCCCGATAATTGGAAAATGGTTTACTACCAAATGTAAATGTGCGTCGTTCATAATATATATTTATTAAATGTTAAAATTTTAATTTACCCTGCCAATGAAATGCCAATCAATGTACCTATTCCATAAGTCACCGCTGCTGCGGCCAATCCAAAGGCAACTTGCCTCATTCCTGAAAAAAGGATGCCTTTTCCTGTCAACAACGTGATAGCTGCCCCGATGCCAAATAGCCCCACAACACTGCTCGCAATACTCAATAAAATGGCATTTTGACCGTCCAAAATCATAAAAGGATATAAAGGGATAATCGCTCCAACGGCAAAAAGAAGAAAAGAAGCAATCGCCGCTTCCCATGCAGAACCACCCAACTCTTCCTTGTCAATACCCAATTCCTCTTTTATTATGGCATCTATTGCGGATTCTGGGTTTTCAAATGCTTTGTCCGCTAATTTTTGGGCCTCCATAGCATTCATTCCTTTGGCTTGATAGAGCAAGACTAATTCCTTTTTTTCTTCCTCTGGAGAAGCTTCCAATTCTTCCATCTCTAAATCAATTTGACGTTGATTTAATTCCCGTGAACTTTGCACTGAAAGCCATTCGCCTAACGACATTGAAATAGCACCTGCCATAAGTCCGGCTATTCCCGTTAATAAAATCGTGTTGTTAGAAACCGCAGCGCCAGCTACCCCCATTACCAAACTCATATTAGAAACCAAACCATCATTAGACCCTAAAACGGCAGCGCGAAGCGCATTACCACCAACCGATTTGTGACGACTTTCAAATTTGGACAACAATCCTCCCGAAACATTCAAGGCTTTATTGCTGTTTACAGCTTCAATAATATTGAGGTGATTGTGCTCAAAACCGGTAGGCTTCTCCCCTTTTTCGATTTTGTTTTTTATGGCATTTACCGCAAATTGCTTTTCTATACTAGACAAGCTACTAATTATGGAATTGTAACCAAAAAGCTTACCCAATTTCAATTGGAACTTTGCCCTTGAAGATGGTACAGGCATAACGATATTTGGT
>JBIKPM010000290.1:0-3092 GCA_044357435.1 Flavobacterium sp.
CCCATTTTGCAAAAATATAAGCTACAAATAATGCTAACGTTAAACATCCTAAAGCGATCATAGTTAAATTCATTTCACCCGTGACAGGGAATTGACTTTCAAAAAGAATTCCGTAAAACAACCATCCTAGCAGAAAGTTTACAATACCACCCACAACACCTGAAACTAAAAATTTTTTTAAATTCATAATTTTTTGATTTAATTGGTTAATCCAATAAAAGCATCAAAATTTTGATAATATAATAATTAATGTGGTAAAAAATTGTCAACTATTTAGTGTTGGTTACTGTTAATAAGATTTGGTTGGTAATTTTTGGTTGCGATTTTAATACGGGACACATATGCCTAAATCAAAATGTTGCAACGAGGTGTTGCAACCTTAACTTAATAATTTGAAAATTATGATTCTTAAATTATTTCAAGCTTCCTACCATATCTTCCGGTTTTACCCAAGCATCAAAATCTTCTGGGGAAACATAGCCCAAGCGTACCGCTTCTTCTTTTAAGGTTGTTCCGTTTTTGTGTGCGGCTTGGGCAATTTCTGCTGATTTATAATAACCAATTTTCGTATTTAATGCGGTAATCAACATTAAGGAGTTGTCAACTAATTCTTTTATGCGTTTATAGTTTGGTTCAATTCCTTGTGCGCAATGTTCGTCAAAAGAGACACAAGCATCGCCAAGCAATCGTGCAGATTGCAAGAAGTTTGCAGCCATCAACGGTTTGAAAACGTTCAATTCATAATGACCCTGCATTCCTCCAACAGATATTGCCACGTCATTACCCATTACTTGTGCGCAAACCATCGACAAAGCTTCGCATTGAGTTGGATTTACTTTGCCTGGCATAATGGATGATCCTGGTTCATTTGCAGGAATAATTATTTCGCCAATTCCGGAACGTGGCCCAGATGCAAGCATTCTAATATCGTTTGCAATTTTGTTTAACGAAATAGCCAATTGTTTTAAGGCTCCATGAGTTTCAACAATGGCATCATGGGCAGCCAAAGCTTCAAATTTGTTTGGGGCAGTAATAAATGGATGCCCCGCAAATTGGGCAATATATTTAGCGACTTTCACGTCATAACCGGCAGGTGCATTCAAACCAGTTCCAACTGCGGTCCCACCCAATGCTATTTCTGACAAGTGTGCCAATGTATTTTTAACGGCTTTCAAACCATAACTCAATTGTGCCGCATAGCCCGAAATTTCTTGTCCTAACGTTAAGGGAGTAGCATCCATTAAATGAGTACGACCAATTTTCACGACAGTATTAAATTCGGCTGCTTTTGCTTGAAGGGTGTCTCTTAATTTTTCAACACCTGGAATTGTTGTTTCCACAACGGCTTTGTAAGCTGCAATATGCATTCCGGTTGGGAACGTATCGTTAGAAGATTGCGATTTGTTCACATCATCATTAGCCTTGATAAATTGCTCACCTTCACCAACGGCAAATCCTTTCAGTACTTGGGCGCGATTCGCAATTACTTCATTCACGTTCATATTACTTTGTGTACCTGAACCTGTTTGCCAAATTACAAGTGGAAATTCGTCGGCCATACATCCTGCTAGGATTTCGTCGCAAACGGCTGCAATGGCATCACGTTTTTCTGTTGGAAGAACCCCCAAGTCACAATTGGCGTAGGCGGCAGCTTTTTTTAAATAGGCAAAACCTTCAATGATTTCTTTTGGCATTGAAGCTGAAGGGCCTATTTTGAAATTGTTTCTGGAACGTTCTGTCTGTGCCCCCCAATATTTATTAGCTGGAACTTGCACCTCACCCATGGTGTCTTTTTCTATTCTGTACTTCATTTTATTGGTTATTTTTGTTTTGTTGTTGTTCAATATATGTCAAGACCAGATCCAGTGTTTTTAATAAAGGCTACAAAAATTAAAACTCAAAATTACGGATTACAACTCTTTTAAAAAAAATAATATGAACAATTTATTGGTAAGAAAAAATATTAAACATACATTTGTGGCTACATTAAAAAATCCGAAAAAAATGTTTAATTTCTCACAGTATTTAGGTTTTTTACTTTTCTTGACCGTTCTTACAATAGGATTTTGGTTGATGTTTTTCTTAGTTGGTTTCGTTTCCTATTGGCTGGGTGGAACTGCTTTGGAAAAATTTAAAGAAAGAAAAGCGAAAAAAGAACAATCAGTTTAGTCTGATTATCAAATAAAAAAAGGACCCGTAGTAACGAGTCCTTTTTTTTATGCTTAAAAATCCATTCCATCGCCATTTTCACCTCGATTTTTAACTGGTTGTTTTTCTTTTTCGTTTTTCTGATTATTAAATCGATACGTAAAAGAAAGATTGACTTGTCGCGGTCTTCGTTGCATTTCGGTATAGGTATTTACAATTGGCAAATAGGTTTGAATAATCATTTTATCAGAATTGAATATGTCATTTGCATTTAACGAAATAGTAGCTTTATTTTTAAGAACATCTTTGCTAAAAGCCATATTGGCGGTCAAAACGCCTATACTTTTTCCTTGTGCAGTGTTTTGGGGCGCCTTATACATAGCACTAGTTTGCCATTCTATTTTAAATGGTAATGTCATTTTTGAGGATATTCTAGAAAACCAACTCAAAGCGTCCCTATCAAAATTTTCATTTATAATTGCATTCGAATTAGCCAATGTATACGAATAATCACCTCTTACTTTACTTTGATAAAAGTTAAAATTTCCGTTTAATCGCCACCATTTGTATGGAGAATAATTTGCGTTTAATTCAAACCCAAAGCGATTTTCATCAGATAAATTGATAGGGATTGACAAAATCACAGGAGTTTCTATCGTTTCTCCGTTTACGATTGAAGTAACAATCTCTCCGTTAGGCCTTCTTATAAACTGAAAATAATCTTTGGTTTTATTGAAGTAAACAGACGAAGTAAAAGTGATTTTGTTCCATTTCGTCATAAAACCAAAATCTACGGCGTCAGTGAAAGAGGGATTGATTTGAGGGTTTCCCTGAAATAAATTCACGTTACTTGAATAGCTGACAAATGGATTGATAAATCGAGAACGGGGTCTGGTCACTCTTCGGCTATAGTTGATTGAGAATGACGTTTCATCAGATGTTTG
>JBIKPM010000291.1:0-3077 GCA_044357435.1 Flavobacterium sp.
TTGAAACTTCCTAAAATGGGAGAAAGTATTGCTGAAGCAACCATTACAAATTGGTTGAAACAAGTTGGCGAGACAATCGAAGCCGATGAAGCTGTAGTGGAAATCGCCACTGATAAGGTGGACAGTGAGGTGCCAAGCGAAGTTTCAGGTGTTTTAGTGGAACAATTGTTTGCTAAAGATGATTTGGTTCAAGTAGGACAAACTATTGCTATTATCGAAACCGAAGAGGATGAGGTTGCTACAACTGCCAAAGAAGAAGTCGTTGAGCCAGTTGAAGTGGAAACAATTGAAAAAAACATAGAAGCTGTAAAAGACTCGAGCTATAGCGAACAGACGAAGCAAACCGTTACAACTCCATCCAATTTTTCGGATACGGATAAATTCTTTTCTCCATTAGTGAAAAACATTGCCAAGGAAGAAGGCGTTTCACTTTCTGAATTAGAAACCATTAACGGAACTGGAAAAGAGGGAAGAGTTACCAAAAATGACATATTAGATTTCGTTGCCCATAAAAAAACTGAGCCAAGAGCCAAGAGCCAAGAGCCAATTGCCGAAACGACACCCAAACCCATACTTAGTGCAGTCGATGGGCAGAAACAATCCCCCGTTTCTGTAAGTGGCGGTGATGAAATTATCGAGATGGACCGGATGCGCAAGCTGATTTCTGGCTATATGATGGCCTCGATTCAAACTGCTGCGCACGTGCAATCGTTCCTGGAAGTTGATGTGACCAATATTGTAAAATGGAGGGAAAAGGTCAAAATAGCTTTCGAAAAAAGAGAAGGCGAGAAACTGACTTACACCCCTATTTTTATGGAAGCTGTCGCCAAAGCATTGAAGGATTTTCCGATGATGAATATTTCTATCGATGGAGATTACATTATCAAAAAGAAAAATATCAACCTTGGAATGGCAGCGTCCTTACCGAATGGTAATCTGATTGTTCCAGTTATAAAAAATGCAGATCAATTGAACTTGGTAGGCATGGCCAAAGCCGTAAATGACCTAGGTAGCCGTGCCAAAACAGGGAAACTTAAACCAGACGATACCCAAGGTGGAACTTATACAGTTACTAATGTGGGAACTTTTGGGAGTGTTTTCGGAACGCCAATTATCAACCAGCCACAAGTTGGAATATTAGCGCTTGGAGTCATTCGCAAAGTTCCAGCCGTAATCGAAACTCCTGAAGGGGATTTTATAGGCATTCGCCAAAAAATGTTCCTTTCGCACAGTTATGACCATCGTGTAGTTGATGGCGCACTTGGTGGAAGTTTTGTAAAACGTGTTGCAGATTATCTGGAAGCATTTGATGTGGATAGTGATTTTTAATTTTTTTACAGTTTTAAAAATATTCAAAACCCAACCACTTTATAAATGGATTGGGTTTTTTGATTTTTTGGACAAAACTTTTTCAATAATCGACAAATGGTAACTCCAAAACTATATATTTGTCGAATTAAAATTTATAAATGGAACTCAAACTTAATAAACCAATTTGTTTTTTCGACCTAGAAACCACTGGGATTGACGTAGCCAAAGATCGAATTGTTGAAATAGCAATTTTCAAAGTCTTTCCTAACGGCAATAAAGAAAGTAAAACTTGGTTAGTCAATCCAACCATTCCAATTCCACCTCAATCTACCGCCATTCATGGGATCAGTGATGAAAAAGTGGCCAATGAACCTACTTTTAATCAATTGGCTTCACAGGTTTACACCATGATTAAGGATTCGGATTTGGCCGGATATAATTCAGATCGTTTTGATATTCCATTATTGGCAGAAGAATTGCTTCGAGCGGGAGTTGATTTTGATATGAAAAATCGAGTTTCGGTTGACGTGCAAACCATTTTTCACAAAATGGAAGAAAGAACATTAAGTGCAGCGTTAAAATTTTATTGTGGTCAAAGTCTTGAAAATGCCCATTCTGCCGAAGCAGATACGATGGCGACCTACGAAATTATGAAAGCACAATTAGATCGTTATCCTGAATTGGAAAACGATATGAAATTGCTATCGGAATTTACAACCCGGAAAAAAATTGCGGATTTTGCGGGAATGATTGCTTTTGACGAAGATGACGATGAAATTTTTACTTTCGGAAAACACAAAGGAGTAAAAGTAGACAAGGTCTTAGAAGCAGAGCCAGGGTACTTCAGTTGGATTCAAAATGCTGATTTTCCATTATACACGAAGAAAGTGCTGACGGCAATTAAGCTGAGAAAATTGAATACAAAATAGGTTTTAGGTTTTAGGTCTTGGGTAATAGATAACCCCAACACCCAACACCCAACACCTAATACCCAAATTATGAAAATCATCTGCATCGGAAGGAATTACGGCAGTCATATTGAAGAGCTTCAAAACGAAAGGCCTACAGAACCTGTTGTTTTTATGAAACCAGACTCGGCAGTTTTACTGAAACAGCATCCTTTTGTAATTCCAGAATTTTCGCAGGAAATTCACCACGAAATAGAATTAATTGTTAAGATAAGTAAAGTTGGAAAGCATATTGATGCCAAGTTTGCCCATAAATATTATGATGATATTAGTGTAGGAATCGATTTTACGGCGCGTGACATACAAGATCAATTAAAAGCGAAAGGATTGCCTTGGGAAAAAGCGAAATCGTTTGATGGGTCGGCAGTAATTGGCGAATTTTTACCCAAAAAACAATTTAATTCACTGGAAAATATTACTTTTGAATTGACTAACAATAATAAAACAGTCCAAAAAGGCAATGCTAGTCTCATGTTGTGGAAGATTGACGAACTCATTTCATTTGTTTCTCAATATTTCACTTTGAAAATAGGCGATATTATTTTCACCGGAACTCCAGAAGGTGTTGCAATTGTGAAGCCGGAAGACGTTTTGGAGGGGTTTTTGGAAGGAAATAAACTATTTAGTATAAAAATAAAATAATGGCATTACATTACAATTTAGCAAAAGTGTACGCACTTTCAGACAACGATCCGGAATTTGTAAATCAAATCCTTGCATTATTTGTTTCGGAAATCCCCGAAGATTTACTAGAAATCAAAGAAGGAATCAAAAAGAAAGATCATAAACACGCTTATG
>JBIKPM010000069.1:0-8986 GCA_044357435.1 Flavobacterium sp.
GCTTCTGTTTGGATAAAATCGTTGATTTCCCCAATTTCATCTATTGTAATTTCGTCTGAACCAGAAACGATGAGCAACAATACGTTTTTGGCACCAGTGATTTTGTTATCGTTCAATAATGGAGAATCCAAAGCCGACATAATTCCTTCTTTGGCCCTATTCTCTCCCGAAGCTACAGCAGATCCCATAATGGCTGTTCCACTATTAGACAATACCGTTTTAGCGTCTTTTAAATCGATATTTTGAGTGTAGTGGTGCGTGATTACTTCGGCAATACCCCTTGAGGCTGTGGCCAAAACCTCATCCGCTTTTGAAAATCCGGCTTTGAAACCAAGATTTCCATATACTTCTCTTAATTTATTATTATTGATTACAATTAATGAATCCACCTGTTTGCGGAGTTTATTAATCCCCAAAAGGGCTTGTTCTTGGCGCACTTTTCCTTCAAACAAGAAAGGCAAAGTCACAATTCCCACCGTTAGAATGTCTCTTTCTTTGGCCAATTGCGCTATTACCGGCGCAGCACCTGTTCCTGTTCCTCCACCCATACCTGCCGTGATGAAAACCATCTTAGTATTGCTGTCGAGCATCTTTTCGATGTCGGCAATACTCTCAATGGCGGACTGCTGTCCTACATCCGGATTGGCTCCCGCACCCAGCCCTTCAGTCAAGTTCACGCCCAACTGAATTTTGTTAGGCACAGCACTGTTTTCCAAGGCTTGTGAATCGGTATTACAAACGATAAAGTCGACGCCTTTAATCCCTTGTTTAAACATGTGGTTTATGGCGTTACTTCCGCCACCGCCCACTCCAATAACTTTTATTACATTTGATTGGTTTTTTGGTAAATCAAACGAAATACTTCCAAATTCTGAGTTGCTCATCATCTTATTGGGTTTTATATAATTTATTATTCTTGTTTTCTTGTTTTTTCTTATTCTGCGTTATCCAGGAAATCTTTAATCTTATCTAAGTATCCCCCGAAAAACGAACTTCTAATTTTAGTTTCTGTGGAACTTTCTTTATTTACGACCTCTTCCATTTCCTCCTCAATCTCATTTCTAACTTCTTCTATTTGTTTTTGAAAAACTGGCGGCTTAGGAATTGACTTCTGAGCTTCAAAGGCATCGAATTTTACGGCACTTTGTGTTTTATTCTCAATGCTGTTCATCACTAATCCAACAGCTGTGGCATATAACGGACTTGATATTTCTTCATCAGAATTTCCGGCCAAATGCTCGTTTGGATACCCAATTCTGGTGTCCATTCCAGTAATATACTCCACTAATTGTTTGATGTGTTTCAGTTGTGCTCCACCTCCAGTAAGAACAATTCCTGCAATCAATTTTTTGCGGGGATCTTCATGTCCGTACTCTTTAATTTCAGTGAAAACCTGCTCAATGATTTCTACCACACGGGCATTAATTATTTTTGACAAATTCTTTAATGATATTTCTTTTGGTTCTCTTCCCCTAAGTCCTGGAATGGAAACAATTTCATTCTCTTTATTTTCTCCTGGCCAAGCCGATCCAAACTTCACTTTCAACAATTCCGCTTGCTTTTCGATAATAGAGCAGCCTTCTTTTATATCATCCGTAATCACGTTTCCTCCAAATGGAATCACGGCGGTGTGACGAATAATTCCATCTTTAAAAATAGCCAAATCGGTTGTTCCTCCACCAATATCAATCAATGCAACACCGGCCTCTTTTTCTTCTTGGCTCAACACAGCGTCAGCTGAAGCCAAGGGTTCCAATGTTAATCCCGATAATTCTATGCCTGTACTTTGGATGCATCTGCCTACATTTCGGATGGATGCTGCCTGCCCCACCACCACATGAAAACTAGACTCCAATCTACCGCCATACATACCTATTGGTTCCTTTATTTCAGATTGTCCATCTATTTTGAATTCTTGTGGCAAAACGTGAATTATTTCTTCTCCAGGCAACATCGCCAATTTATTAACTTGGTCAATCAAAAGTTGTATGTCATTCCCTCCAATCACTTCTTCGGCACTGTTTCTGATGATGTAATCGCTGTGTTGAATACTGCGAATATGTTGCCCAGCAATTCCCACGACCACATCCTTAATTTTATAACCTGATTTATTTTCGGCTTCCAATACTGCTTGTTGGATAGACTGTATGGTTTGAGTGATATTATTGACAACACCTCTTGCCACGCCTAAGCTTTTAGACTTTCCAACACCCAAAATCTCCAGCTTTCCATATTCATTTTTCCTGCCTATCATGGCAACAATTTTGGTTGTGCCAATGTCTAGACCTACTGCAATATTTTCTTTTTCCATTATCTATTATTTAGTACACACTACTTGTTGCTTAAATCGGAGATCAACTATTTTATATTTATTTAACGAACTATCTGAAACCGCTTTTTGAAAAAACGCTTTGTAATTGTTAAATTTCGCCCTTACTTTTATTGCCCTACCAAAATCAATTTGATAATTAAAATTCCTATTAGACATTAACAAGCTCCCGTTTGGCATAATTTGAACACCAATGATGTTTTTTTTCAAAAACGCATCATCGTGGATTATGCGAAATAATTCGGCTAAATCTTTGCTGTTTTTTTTATTTATCTCCCCAGAAACAAGCGGAACTCTAGCTGTAAAATTAGTTGACAATGGCATTGTATTTCCTTCGTAATCAATATAGAAAGAATCATCCCCCTCGAAAACTCTAGCTATAGGAGTTTTTTGTTTCACCACTGCTTTTAGAACCCCATCTATACTCACAAACACATCTGATTTTTCAATCATTTCCTGTGCGTTTAAAGCTTTTTCTAATTTATTCAAATCTAATTTATCTTTACCGATACTTTGCGCGTCTTTTTTATTTTCTATTAACAATTTATTAACCGTTTCCGAATCAACAAAAGGAGCGTTATCTCCTACAAAAACAACGGCCGATTTTGTCAATTTCCTGTTTTTGTTTTGACTTGAAGTAAACGAAAAAAAGAAAATAACCAATGCAAACATGAGGACTAATCGAATATTTGTCCAATTAAATAGTTTCATTTAACGCTTTTTTAATTAATGGTACCAATTCGCCAATATCCCCTGCTCCGATGGTTACGATAACCCTCGCATCGCTTTCTAAAATCAACGGTATTAATTCCTGTTTTGGAACTAGTTTTTTATTCCTATTGTCTATTTTATCCAATAACCATTGTGAAGTGATACCTTCCATAGGCAATTCACGTGCTGGATAAATATCCAATAAAATCACTTCATCAAAAGCGGCAAGACTTTGGGCAAAATCATCAGCAAAATCTTTAGTTCGGCTAAATAAATGAGGCTGAAAAATGGCCAAGACTTTTTTGTCTGAGTACAATTCCCGAACCGCTTGATGCACTGCGTTTATTTCCGTCGGATGATGCGCATAATCATCGATATAAACCAACTTTTCCGTTTTGATTTGGTACGAAAATCGTCGTTTTATTCCTTTGAATGAATGCAAAGCACTGGCAATGTCTTCGTTTGGGAGGCCGAAAGTTTTAGCCATTGCCAATGCCATTAAAGCATTCATCAAGTTATGTTTTCCCGGTAAACCAAATTCTATATTTACTATTGTTTCAGATGGTGTTCGTACATCAAAAACATACTGACTGTTGACTATCCTGATATTGAAAGCGGTGAAATTAGCGTCTTCATTGACCGCACAAGTTACGCCTTGAATGGGCAAATCTTTGGTAATAAACAGCTTGCTTTTGTCAGATACTTTATCTGCAAATTCCACAAACGAAGCTTCTATCGAAGCACTGTCCCCATAAATATCCAAGTGATCCGCGTCCATTGATGTCACGCAAGCAATATTGGGATACAAATGCAAGAAGGAACGATCAAATTCATCAGCCTCGACAACGGTAACTGTCTTGCCATTTCCTATTAAATTCGAATTGTAATTCTCCACTATTCCACCGACAAAAGCGGTAACATCTACCCCACTTTCATATAAAATATGTCCAAGTATACTTGAAGTTGTGGTTTTTCCGTGCGTGCCCGCCACTGCAAAACAGAACGTGTCTTTTGTAATTATTCCCAGCACCTCGGCTCGTTTCTTTACTTCGTATTCTCGCTCCAAAAAATAATTCCACTCTGAATGATGAATTGGAACTGCCGGAGTAATAATCACTAGGGTGTTTTCAACATAATAATCGGCAGGAATCAAATCGATACGATCCTCAAAATGAATCGCAATACCAAGCTGTTGCAATTCTTTCGTAAGTTCCGTTTCGGTTTTATCATAGCCAGATACATTCTTACCGATGGCTTTGAAATAGCGTGCCAAAGCACTCATCCCAATTCCTCCGATTCCTATGAAATAAACGTTATGTATTTGGTTTAGATTCATTTTCTATTTCAATTTCAATAGCAACTTCAATTTTCAAAATTTAGAATTGATATTACTATTTTATTATTTACTTCCTCTTACAATTGTTCACATTTTCATTGACATTGTAATTGTCATTGCGATTGATATTGTTATTTTATCAGCTTAACTATTTCGTCAACTATTTGTTTTGTGGCATTAGGCAAAGCCAATAGCTTTATGTTTTTACTCAACTGATCCTGTTTTCCTTCATCTTTCAACAAGGATTCAAAAACAAGGCTGAACTGCGAATTCAATTCCGACTCCTTGAGCATTATCGCCCCTTTTTTGTCCACTATTGATTTCGCGTTTTTGGTTTGGTGATCTTCGGAAACATTTGGAGAAGGGATAAAAATGACAGGTTTTCCCACAATACACAATTCTGAAACTGATGATGCCCCAGCACGAGAAATGATAATATCGGCAGCCGCATAAACCAAATCCATTCGGTCTAAAAATGCTAAAACCTGAACATTTTTAATTCTATTTCCGTTGCTAGTTCCTCCTTCAGGGGCTAGGGGGCTATTGTATTTTTTATACTCTTCATAATATAACTTTCCGCATTGCCATATAATCTGAACATTTTGAGAGATTAAATTATCTAATTCCTTTTCGATTAATTGATTCACTCTTCTGGCGCCTAGGCTTCCGCCAAGAACTAACACTGTTTTTTTATTGGCATCTAGATTGAAATATCGAATCGATTCTTGTCTTTTAATTTCGATGTCTATTAAGTCCTGACGAATTGGATTTCCCGTTAAAATCATCTTTTCTTTTGGAAAAAAACGTTCCAAATTTTCATAGGCAACACAAATCGTATTCGCCTTTTTACTCAATAATTTATTGGTTATTCCCGGAAAGGAATTTTGTTCCTGAATCACCGTTGGAATATTCAGCATATTGGCCATTTGCAATAAGGGTCCAGAAGCAAAGCCGCCAGTTCCTATAACTACATTAGGTTTGAATTGTTTTATTATCTTTCGAGATTTCCACAAACTATCTATTAATTTTATTGGAAATAGCGCATTTTGCAAAGTCAATTTCCTCTGTAATCCAGCAATCCACAAACCTTTAATACTGTACCCCGCTTGCGGCACTTTTTGCATTTCCATTTTATCTTTGGCACCCACAAAAAGAAATTCTGCATCAGGAAAACGAGATTTTAATTCATTGGCAATCGCAACCGCAGGATAGATATGTCCTCCCGTTCCGCCACCGCTTAATATGAATTTGTATTTTGCCATTTTTTCTTTTTATTCTGAATTATTTATTCAAAACTGCATCCATTGGATTCTTGGTATTATCTTCGATCGAATAGTTTTTTTCAATACCATTTCCCTCTTCATTTTCCTCTTCTAATTGCTTATCGATTAGTTTTTGAAGTGCCGATTCTCTTCTTGCTTTGTCTTTTATTTCTTCTGCAATTTCTTCTTCTTTTTTAGTCACATTGATTATAATTCCCAAAGCAATGCAGGTCATCCAGATTGAACTTCCTCCACTACTTATGAGCGGAAGCGTTTGTCCTGTTACCGGCAATAATTCGACAGCAACTGCCATGTTTATCATCGCTTGAAAAATCATTGGAAATCCCAGCGCAACAACTAATAATTTTCCAAATAAGGTATTGGCTTTATGGGCAGCTACTATAAATCGGAAGAACAGTAATAGATACATTGACAAAACTCCCAAGCCGCCTATTAATCCCCACTCTTCGACAATAATGGCATAAATAAAATCAGAAGAGGATTGGGGCAAAAAGTTTTTTTGCACACTTTTTCCTGGCCCCAAGCCATAAACCCCACCGGAGGCTATTGCAATTTTTGCTTTTTCGATTTGGTAATCGTCTTCCCCAGGTTTGTTTGAGGTGAAATTTTCAATTCTACTCGTCCAAGTATCTACTCTACTAAAAAAATGAGAGTCCGGAAAAGCTTTCGACAACAAAACAAAGAAAGTTAACATCACAATTCCAGTTCCAAGGATAAAACCAATGTATTTCAAAGGATATTTCCCCACGAAAGCCAACATTAAGACCATTGAAAATATCAACGCCGCCGTAGAAAAATTAGCTGGTAAAATAAATGCCAACGTGCCAAAAACAGGCAACCAAAGTTCTAAAAATGAAGCCTGAAAGGTAACTTCTTCTTCTCTTTTCTTCGATAAATATTTAGCCACATAAACCAGTAAAACGATAGATGCCAAAGTGGAAGTTTGGAATGTTATGCCAATAAACGGTACTTGAATCCACCGGCTGGCGTTGGCTCCTGCGATAACGGTACCCTTTATCAAAGTATACCCCAACAATATCCAGACTATAGGCAATCCAATTAAGGATATCCCCTTGTAGTAGTGGTACGGCACTTTATGAACCCAAAAAATAATAATGAATCCAATAAAAATATGAGCCAAATGTTTCAATAAATAACTAATTGTATTTCCTGTTCCATGGTTTAAATAAGCCAAATTACTACTCGCACTAAAAACAGGCATAAACGAAAACAGTGCTAATAAAGCCACGAATGACCATATTACCTTATCTCCCTTTAGATTGTATATTAGTTGTTTCATTTTCTAAGATTATGAGGTTAGAAGGTTATGAGGTTAGAAAATTTTTAACTAAACTTCTAAACTAATACCCTCTTAACTTTTTTATAAATTCCTTACCGCTTTTTTAAATTGATTTCCCCGGTCTTCATAATTTTCGAATAAATCGAAACTGGCGCAAGCTGGCGACAACAAAACCGTGTCTCCTTTTTCTGTTAATCGCTGAGCCATTTTCACAGCATCGTCCATATTGTCAACTTCAACCATAATATCGACCACGTTTCCAAAAACATCAATAATTTTTTTGTTATCGACACCCAGACAAATGATAGCTTTCACTTTTTCACGAACCATTGACATCAATTCATTGTAATCATTTCCTTTGTCAACACCACCCACAATCCAAACCGTTGGAGTGATCATGCTGTCCAAAGCAAAAAAGGCGGCGTTTACATTAGTAGCTTTCGAATCATTTATGTACTGCACATTTTGAATTTTCAGCACTTTCTCCAGACGGTGTTCCACTCCTTGAAAATTGGATAAACTTTCCCTAATTGTGGCATTTCGGATTTTCATCAATTTGGCCACAGATGTTGCTGCCATAGCATTTTTCATATTGTGCTTGCCTTCTAGCGCAATGTATTCCGTTTCCATGATGAATTCTTCTTCGTTGATAATGTTTATCTCCATTTTTTTGTCTTTTATAAATGCTCCGCTTTCGAATGTTTTGGTTAACGAAAAAGGAATTAATTGGGCCTTTGTTTTATTGTTTTTGAACCATTCACTGATTGCTTCGTCCTCTGCGTCATAAATGAGAAAATCCTCCTCTGTTTGGTTCATTGTTATTCTAAATTTCGAAGCAATATAATTTTCATATTTGTACTCGTATCGATCCAAATGATCGGGGCTAATATTGGTAATAATGGCAATATGCGGCTTATAATTTATGATGCCGTCCAGCTGAAAACTACTCAACTCGAGCACATAACTATCGTATTTATCCTCGGCGACTTGCCATGCAAAACTTTTTCCGATGTTACCTCCAAGACCTACATTCAATCCCGCTGATTTTAGCAAATGATAGGCTAACATTGTTGTTGTTGTCTTCCCGTTACTTCCTGTTATTCCAATCGTTATGGCCTTTGTGAATGGTGCGGCAAACTCGATTTCTGAAATCACTGGAATTCCTTTCGTAACCAATTTTTTTACAATTGGCACTTTTTCTGGAATTCCTGGACTTTTCATCACCACATCGGCATTTAAAATCAGGCTTTCGGTGTGAGTTTCTTCCTCCCAAGCTATTCCATTAATGATAAGAACTTCTTTGTAATTTGCTTTTATTTTTCCAAAGTCGGATACGAAAACGTCATATCCTTTTTTCTTGCCAAGAATTGCAGTTCCAACACCGCTTTCGCCACCACCAAGAATTACTAATCTTTTCATTTTTTAAATTAAAAATTGAGAATTAAAAATTAAAAATCAAGTAGAAATACACGCTTTTAATTATTTATTACATTTTCCCCTTTAACGTTATTATAATTTTTGCTAATATTTTACATATTTCATCAGCTTCAACAAAAACACTTTCAAATTCAGTAATTGAAATATAATCGGTTTCTTTTAATAATTTTAACCAATAAATTGTCTCTCTCGCCTCTTTATATGAAATCTCTAGTTTAAATAAAAACTCTTTATCAGAGGCACACCTATTGATTCTTCTATGTTTGCCCCAATTGAGGTTCCACATCTTAAAATTTGTTTACTCAAAACAAATTCCTTTTTTTTAGTCGTTAAATGTTTGTATAAATTAATTATCCTTACTGCAAAAAGAAATGATTTTTCTTGAATAATATTTTCTTTCATTTCGCTGATTTTTAATTTTTAATTTTTAATTAATATTAACGAAGTTTTAAAGTCACAATAGACAATATGGCCAGCATGACGGCTACAATCCAAAAACGGGTTACAATTTTACTTTCGTGATACCCTTTCTTTTGGTAATGATGATGCAAAGGCGCCATTCGAAATATTCTTCGGCCTTCGCCAAAACG
>JBIKPM010000070.1:0-8970 GCA_044357435.1 Flavobacterium sp.
TCAATCAAAAGCGAATAGGTTTCGCTATGGATGTTTTCCATCATAATCTGGAAACCATAGAAGAATTTTGCTTCAGCATATTGCACTTCATTCACGAAGTTTTCGGCAAGATTCTCGTTTACTATTCCGTCAGATGCAGCGAAGAAAGCAAGGATGTGTTTTACAAAATATCTTTCGTCATCACTTAATTTGTTGTTCCAATCATTCAAATCCTGGGATAAATCTATTTCCTCGGCTGTCCAGAAACTGGCTTCCATTTTTTTGTAAAACTCCCAAATATCTTGGTGTTTTATAGGGAAAATTACGAAACGACTCTTGTTTTCTTGTAGGATTGGTTCAACTTGTGACATTGCTATTTTTTGTTTTTTTTAAATTTTAACGAAATATTATGTTTTCGCCGACTACAAAGATTATGAATTCTTATGGTTTTAAAAAGTCAAACTTATTCACAATCGGGCATAGTTTTTAACAAATGTAAGAAATTAAAATATCTTTCATGTTAATATTAAAATGCTATATATCAATGATTTAAAAATAACAAAATAACACAAAGCACTGTGAAATATGGGGTTTGAAAACTATGTGGTGGGTGAAATTATAGTTTTATAAAAATTATTTTTTCATGTCTTGGTACACTTTTTCAAGTTCTAAATACCAATCTTCGCCAAATCTTCGAATGAGTGCTTCTTTGACAAATTTATAGACCGGAACTTCCAATTCTTTGCCTAGAGAACAGGCATCGTCACAAATGTCCCACTTGTCATAATTGACAGCGGCAAACTCCGTAAAATCTTTGACACGAATGGGATACAAATGGCAGGAAACCGGTTTTTTCCAGTCCACTACTCCTTGATTGTAAGCTTGTTCGATACCGCACAGCGCAGTTTTTCCGTCAAAGATGACGTAAGCACAATCTTTATTATCAATTAATGGCGTTTCAAGATCGCCATCGGTACCTTTGGCCCAAGTTCCCTGGGCCTCGATGGCGGCAATGCCTTCTTTACGGAGAAATGGTTTTACCTTTGGATAAATTTCTTCCAAAATTTTGGTTTCAGCTTCACTCAAAGGAGCACCAGCATCACCATCGACACAACATGCGCCTTTGCAAGCCGATAAATTACAAACAAATTCTTTTTCGAGAATATCTTCCGAGACAATGGTTTTTCCTAGTTGAAACATTTTGCAAAGATACTTTGCAAATCTGAATTTCGAATGTTAAATTTTGAATATCTTGTACCTTCTAAACAATGAATAAATCCCGTTTTTTCATTGGATTAAAAAACAACACTATCACTATCAATGGTTTAATTGATTCATTTTACTTAAAAACATTCTTAATTTAATTTTTAAACTGCAAAATTGAATACTTTTGCTCCCTAAACGAAACCAAATTATGGAAATCAATTTTAAAGAAATAATTACCGTGGGCATGGTTCTTTTTGCCGTAATTGATATTGTCGGAACGATTCCTATTGTGGTAGATTTGAGGACAAAACATGGTCATATCGAATCCGAAAAAGCTTCGTTAGTGGCTGGTATTATTATGATTGTCTTTCTTTTTATAGGGGAGGAATTCTTAAATCTTATAGGGATTGATGTTCATTCGTTCGCCGTGGCGGGTTCGTTTGTATTGTTCTTTTTGGCTTTGGAAATGATTTTAGGCATCCGTTTGTATCGTGACGAAGCCGTAGGTTCCGCATCAGTGGTTCCTCTTGCCTTCCCTTTAATCGCGGGAGCCGGAACAATGACAACACTTTTATCCTTAAAAGCAGAATTCCAAACCATAAATATCATTATCGCCATAATTTTAAATATCATTTTGGTTTATGTCGTGTTGAAATTATCGGCAAAAATCGAAAAAATGTTGGGCGAGAACGGTTTGGGGGTTATTCGCAAGACTTTCGGCGTGGTACTTTTGGCCATTGCTGTTAAATTATTCGCTGCTAATGTTAAAGGTTTGTTCGTGTAAAATAAATTTTTATAAATTTACCCCATAACGTTTACATAAAAACAGCCTTTCTTTTTGGGAAAGGGATATTTGAAAGTAAAAGTTGTCCTGAAATCTTTCTGTTTTTATTTAAAAAAAACTATATTATGAAAATCTTTACTAATGTTTTGGTGTCTTTGGCATTAGGGTTAATTCTTTTTAATATTAGCCTACTTGATTTCAAACATCCTCTTGAAGGAAACAGTATGGTCGCTTTCATTGGAATTGCCGCATCACTTTGTGCCGTTTTGATTCTTTTGATTTTTAAAATGTCAAAGAAAATTGAAGAAAAAATGAATGATAAATTTTAATTGTGTTTGATGTTTTACTAATTGGCGGTGGCGTTTCCGGAATGTCATGCGCCCTTGTTTTGGGTTCTGCAAAGAATAAACCCTTTGTCATTGATAAAAAAATAGGAATCATTGTACACCAAAAAACATCTTCACTTCAAGAAGCTATCATTAATAATGCTTACGGAATTGCTCCCGGCACATTAGGGACTGATTTGTTATCGGAAAGCAAACAACACCTATCTCATACCTATCCTCACATCACTCAAATTCCCGATGAAAAAGTCTTGAAAATCAGCGGTGAATTTCCAGAATTTATTGTTATCACAAACAAAAATACGTATAAATCCAAAATTATTATTGTGGGAATTGGGGCTGCAAATACTTTTGCTATTGAAGGTTTAATGGAATATGTCGAAATGCACAAAAAAATCCCCACTGAAAAGCAAAGAATCCAGTTAAAAAACAATGATCATTTAGTTTCAGAAGGCATTTATGTAACTGGAACGTTGGCTGGATGGAGAAGTCAAGTGGCAATTGCTGCAGGAAGTGGCGCCGCCGTGGCAACCGACATTCTTACTTTATGGAACGGGGGTATTCAAACACAATCACACGATAGCATTAGAAAATAGCACTTCTACCAATTTAGGAATAGGTAAAGCCTAGTATTAACTTTACGGCTTAGGATTTCCAGACAAAACCTTCTTAATCATCATATCGTCTTTCAATACAATCTTATAATATTTGCCTTCATCATATAATTGTCGGGCAAATTCTGCTGCTATGTACCTTTTTATCAATGACTTATTTTTGTCAAGTTCCAAATTCAATCCATTCTTGAAAAGGTATTTTTGGAACGAATTGAAATACAAATCAGTTTTGTCTATTTTAGACATGCATTTTTCAAACGATAATCCTTTAAAAATGTTTCGGTCGCGGTCCAATTCCTCAAATACAAATTGACCCAGAACACCGGATTGCAATAAATAAGTCGTGTTTTCGTCGCCTTGTTCCATTTCGAGCGGAACAAAAACATCAGGGACGATTCCTCCCCCACCGTATACAATTTTGCCTTTTGGTGTTTTAAATTTTGGTGTTTTTGGTGTTTTTATACTGTCTTTATGATACAATTCCCCATTTTGAAAGCGCGATTCTGATTCCTTAAAATAAGTCTCATTCCCTTTTAAGTAGGGCTTTTGTATCGAGCGTCCCGTGGGAGTATAATATCTGGCAACCGTCAATCGCACGGCGGATCCATCGTCAAAATCCATTTCGCGCTGCACCAGTCCTTTCCCAAAAGAACGACGGCCTAAAATGGTTCCCCTATCGTTATCCTGAATAGCTCCCGCTAGAATCTCACTTGCTGAGGCGCTATTTTCATTGATTAAGACAACTAATTTTCCGCTTTCGAAACTTCCGCTTTTTGTGGCAAAAGTTTTTTCTATGATGCCTTTTTTGTTTTTTGTAAAAACAATGAGTTGTTTGTCTTTTAACAATTCGTCTGCAACGGCAATGGCTTGTTCCATATAACCGCCACCGTTGTCCCGAAGATCGATAACCAATGAGGTTGCGCCTTGTTGCTTCAATTCGTCCAATCCAGTTTTGAACTCGTCGTAAGTGGTTTCGGCAAATCGATTTATTTTTATGTAGCCGGTAGTTGCATCCAAGAGCTGTGCAACGTCTACTGTTTTTAAGGGAATAATACCCCGCTTTATTCTAATTTTAATTTTCTTGTGTACTGATTTTCTGTATACTGTGACCTCAATTTCGGAGCCTTCTTTACCCTTTAGTTTTGCAAACAAACTGTCGTTCGGTAATTTGCGCCCAAATAACTTTGTTTTGTCGGCATACAGAATTCGGTCTCCAGCTTGTAATCCCGCTCTTTCTGAAGGACCATTTTCGACGGTTTTTATTATCGCCACGGAATCTTTATACATATAAAAATTAACCCCTATTCCCACAAAATCACCTTTCATGCTTTCGGCAACTTCAGCCTGCTCGCTTGGTGGTACATAAACTGAATGCGGGTCAAGTTGCGCCAAAATCTTGTCAAG
Organism: Flavobacterium sp.; assembly: GCA_044357435.1. Classification (GTDB taxonomy): domain Bacteria; phylum Bacteroidota; class Bacteroidia; order Flavobacteriales; family Flavobacteriaceae; genus Flavobacterium. Next base: position 4,332 of record JBIKPM010000070.1, read on the forward strand.
GGTGAGATTTACGATAGAATCAGAGTTTACCTCATCTACATATTCGTTGTCGATAAAATCGATGAGTTTATCCAATTTGTTTTTGGCGCTGTTTCTGGCCAAAAAATGGTTTTGATTTGTGTAATTCAATTCTCCTCCAAGAACCACTCCAAGGGCAAGAGCACCAAAAATAAGTATAGGATAATACTTGGAATCCATTTTCATCTATTCTAAAACTTCAATCTGTTCAACGATGACACCTGCTTTTACAAGAAAATCCACGCCAGAGGTGTCCTTGTACCCTGTTTGGTAAACCACTCTTTTTATTCCGGATTGATGGATTAATTTACTGCATTCCTTGCATGGTGAAAGGGTAATGTATAGCGTGGCGCCTTCACAGGTTTGTGTAGATCGAGCCACTTTCAAAATCGCATTTGCCTCGGCGTGGAGCACGTACCAATTGGTCAAACCCTCTTCGTCCTCGCAACAATTTTCAAAACCGGAGGGCGTACCATTGTATCCATCGGAGATAATCATTCTATCCCTAACGATTATGGCCCCCACTTGTTTGCGTTTGCAGTAAGACAAAAGGCTCCATTCCTTGGCAATTCGAAGATAAGCCTTGTCGTATTTATTTAATTTTTTCTTTTCCATTTTATTTTTATCTACTCCAAATTTCGTTTTCTATAATCATTGGCAAAACTACGCCAATTACAAAAGACGACATCACTAAAATCCAATCCCGTTTTGAAAATCGGAAGACTGTTTGAACACTGTACGAAAGTATTAATATAACAAAGACCACAATTGCCTGAGAAGACGCAATCCCCAATGCAAACCCTGCTATTGGCGCTACTTTAGATTCTGGGGAACCTCCAAGGATGGATTTGAAATAACCGGCGAAACCGAGTCCGTGTAGGATTCCAAAAAACAAGGTAACAAAGCCAACCAGGTTAATACTTGCGTTTTTCGACGATTTTCCAGCGTTAAAAATATTGAAAAAAGCCACCAAAAGTATGGTTGTCGGAATTAAAAATTCCAATAAATTGCCTTTTATGATAATCACGCCAAAAACGGACAGCAATAAAGCCATAGTATGACCTACTGTAAAAATGGAAATCAAAAGCAGTAATCTTTTCCAATCTTTGAATGTATACGGGACAGTTAATGCGATTAGAAACAAGATGTGGTTGCAAACAAATACGTTAAAAATATGCCGCAACCCTCTTTCGAAATAAATCCAGAATTCTGACATGGCGAATCGTTTTAAAGATTAGGGGACTTCAAACTTACAATTTATTTTGAAAATAGGCAGAAATGATGTTAATAAATATACTTTTTATGTCACTTATTTTTATTAAAATAAATCAAAAAAAGTAAGACTATATTTCATTAAAATTGAATTTAGTAGTATCTTTATGTAACTATTTAAACCTCAAAATCATGTCAATTTCAGATTTATTCGATAGCGAATTCAAACAAAGAAATAAAGGGCATTTTTCTGCAATTGTTCGTGTGGCAGTTGCTGACGGAAAAGTTGCTCCTGAAGAAAAATCCTTTTTGGACAGACTGGCACGAAATCTTGATATTTCAGAAATGGAATATGAAGAAATTTTGGAAAACCCATTAAAATACCCCATCAATCCACCCTATTTGCGCACCGAAAGATTAGAGCGTTTGTACGATTTGGCCAGAATGGTTCATATAGATCACCATTTAGGGGACAAGCAAGATTCTTTATTGAGAAGATTAGGATTGGCTCTCGGTTTTACTCCAGAAAATGTAAATTATATTGTTGACAAAGCACTTTCATTGGTAGACAGAAAAGTAGATATTGACACTTTTATTTATGAAATGGAGCACATGAATAAATAATAAAAAAAGCTTCCAAAATGCAATGCATTTTTATTGTAATTCGTATATTAGACACATTATTTCAAAGCTTCCACTCTAGCCTTGACATCTTCAAGAGACCCTTCAAAAACTTGAACGTTTACATTTCCTTTTTCGGAAGTGGTTACTATTGCTTTTGCTTTCCCGTCTTTGTTTACCATTTCAACTTTGATGTTATTCTCCATTGCTCCTTTTTTGGCACAACAGGCTTTTTCTCCTTCTGTTGCAATGAACTTTCCATTGGCATCATAATGTGACATACACATTTTTTTTTGCTCCGGAGTACATCCTTTCTCGTCACACATTTTAGCGCATTCATCTTTGGTCATCGTGGCACATTTAGACATGTCACATTTACCCATCATTGCTCCTGATTTCATTGTACAATTCATCTCTTTAGAAGGTAAAGCACAATGTGGAATAGAATTTTCAGAAGCATTTCCGTTTCCTAAAATTGGAGCAATTACCAATCCAATCAAACATGTTAGTTTAATCAAGATATTCATCGATGGTCCAGAAGTATCTTTGAATGGATCTCCAACAGTATCTCCAGTCACGGCTGCTTTGTGCGCATCTGAACCTTTGAAACTCATTGCTCCATCAACTAAAACTCCAGCCTCAAAAGATTTTTTTGCATTATCCCAAGCGCCACCGGCATTGTTTTGGAAAATAGCCCAAACTACTCCTGAAACAGTCACTCCAGCCATATATCCTCCCAACATTTCAGCTACCATTGAGTTTGCATTGGCATCAGACATATACACTAATTTACCGAGTAACACAATTGCAATAGGAAAACCAATGGTCAAAACTCCCGGCAACAACATTTCATGTAAAGCTGCTTTGGTGGAAATATCGACACATTTTGCATACTCCGGCTTTCCGGTTCCTTCCATAATTCCTGGAATTTCCCTGAACTGACGACGCACTTCATTCACCATATCCATTGCGGCTTTACCAACAGAATTCATAACCAATGCAGAAAAAACTACAGGTATCATTGCGCCGACGAATAACATTGATAAAACTGGTGCCTTGAAGATATTGATTCCGTCGATTCCCGTGAAAGTTACATAAGCAGCAAACAAACCTAATGATGTCAATGCCGCCGAAGCGATGGCAAATCCTTTTCCTGTAGCAGCAGTTGTATTTCCAACAGAATCCAAAATATCTGTTCTCATACGAACTTCTTTTGGCAATTCACTCATTTCGGCAATTCCACCGGCATTGTCTGATATTGGTCCAAAAGCGTCAATGGCTAATTGCATGGCCGTTGTGGCCATCATTGCAGAAGCTGCCAATGCCACTCCGTAGAAACCGGCAAAAGAATACGATATCCAAATGGCCGCAGCCAATACAATCACTTTTGGAAAAGTAGAAATCATTCCTGTAGACAAACCAGCAATAATGTTGGTTCCTGCTCCTGTCGAAGATTTTGCAACAATTGCCAATACTGGTTTTGTTCCCAAACCAGTATAATATTCAGTAACCGATGAGATAATTGCTCCAACTACCAATCCTACGATTGAAGCATAGAAAACTCTCATTGAAGAAATTTCTTTTAATCCTTCGCCAAAGAAATTCATTTTCATTGTTGAAGGCAACATGTATTTAATTAACACGAAACAAGCAATGGCTGTAAGTATAATGGAAACCCAGTTTCCAATGTTCAAGGCTCTTTGCACTTGTGCTTCTTTCGCATCATTGTCTGTAATTTTAACCAACATTGTTCCAATGATGGAAGACAATATTCCGAAACCGGCAATAGCCATTGGTAATAATATGGGTCCAATTCCACCAAATGCATCTTGAATGTTTCCACCCATATCTTTAATCACATAGTTTCCGAGAACCATCGTAGCGAGAACTGTTGCTACATAAGAACCAAATAAATCTGCTCCCATTCCGGCAACATCACCCACGTTATCACCCACATTATCAGCGATTGTAGCTGGATTTCTAGGGTCATCTTCCGGGATTCCAGCTTCAACTTTACCCACTAAATCAGCTCCTACATCGGCAGCTTTTGTATAAATTCCGCCTCCAACACGGGCAAACAATGCAATAGATTCCGCTCCAAGAGAGAAACCGGCCAATGTTTCCAAGACGGTGGTCATATCTTCGGTTGAAGTCCAAACTCCACCCATATAAACATTATACAGTATAATGAATAATCCGGTAAGACCCAAAACAGCCAAACCTGCAACGCCTAATCCCATAACGGTTCCACCACTAAAAGAAACTTTTAGAGCTTGAGGTAAACTTGTACGGGCAGCTTGTGTTGTTCTAACATTCGTTTTTGTCGCTATCTTCATTCCCAAATTTCCCGCTAATGCAGAGAAAATTGCTCCAAAAATAAAGGCAACAACTATTAATATATGAGATGAATTTCCCGGTAAAAAAGTAATTCCAGCCAAAACAATACTGGCAAGAATTACAAATACAGTCAATAATCTATATTCCGCTTTTAAGAAAGCTAATGCTCCTTCATAAATATATTCTGAAATTTCTTTCATCTTTCCATCTCCAGCATCTTGCTTCAAAACCCATGCTCTTTTGGCAGCCATAAAAACGAGCCCAATCAATGCCATTATTATTGGCACATAAATCATTATTGTATTCATAAAGATAAATTTTTTAATTTTTTTTTGGAAATAAAAGTACTAAAATTAGGGTGCAAACGTACTATAATGAAATTAAAAAAGCAATAATCTAATACAAGAATATTGCTTTTAATGAAAAAATAATGTGGAAAAATTATTTAATG
>JBIKPM010000292.1:0-3059 GCA_044357435.1 Flavobacterium sp.
GCGCCGGATTTTTCATAAAATGCTATCGCTGGAGTATTCCAATCAAGAACATTCCATTCAATTCTTCGAACTTTATCTTTCTGGCCTTGCTTTATGACTTCAGAGTAAAGTGCATAACCCAATCCCGTGCCGCGCATTTTATCTTTCACCACTAGATCTTCCAAGTGAATTGTTTTTCCCTTCCAAGTAGAATAGCGATAATAATACAATGCGATTCCCACGATTTGTTTTGTCTGTCCGTTTTTGCTCGGTTCTAGTTCTACTTCTGCCACAAAAACATGAAATAATGGCGTTGTTCCAAAGCCATCACGAATCAAATCTTCGACAGTTACAAGAACGGCATCCGGTTCTTTTTCGAAATCGGCTAACTCCTGAATAAGCCCTAATACGGCTTTCATGTCTTCAGGATTTCCTTTTCTTATGACCATCGTTTTGTTTTTTAATATTTTTATCGTTCTAAATTTCTATTTAAAACATTAAAATAGCTCTTTAGTGAGCAAATATACAATACTGCCAAACTAAATAAATAGTATTCAAATTGTTTTCACAAAAAACCCGACATTTGTGACTTCAAAACAACTACAACGATTTCGAAATGGAAGAGCACAACAAAACATTAGGTGAATTTATCATCGAAAACCAAACTGCTTTTCAATATTCGTCAGGCGAATTATCTCGTATCATCAACTCCATACGATTGGCCGCCAAAGTAGTCAACTACAAAGTGAATAAGGCTGGATTAGTGGATATTGTTGGGGCTGCCGGAGAACAAAACATTCAAGGGGAAGATCAGCAAAAATTGGATGTTTATGCTAATGAAGTTTTTATTCAAACTTTAATCAATCGCGAGATTGTATGCGGAATTGCTTCTGAAGAAAACGATGATTTTATCACCGTACAAGGTTCTGACAATAGCCATAATAACAAATACGTGGTTTTAATGGATCCCCTGGACGGTTCGTCGAATATAGATGTGAATGTTTCGGTAGGGACCATTTTTTCTGTTTATAGAAGGATAACGCCAATTGGTACTCCGGTTACTCTTGAGGATTTTTTGCAACCCGGAATCAATCAAGTCGCGGCTGGTTATGTGATTTACGGCACCTCGACCATGCTGGTTTATACCACAGGACATGGTGTAAATGGTTTTACCTTAAATCCGGCCATTGGAACATTTTACCTGTCACATCCCAACATGGAATTTCCAAAAGACGGAAATATTTATTCCATAAACGAAGGGAATTATGTTCATTTTCCGCAGGGGGTAAAAGATTATATCAAATATTGTCAGCTGGAAGAAGGAGAAAGACCCTATACTTCGCGATACATAGGAAGTTTGGTTTCTGACATTCACCGTAATATGATTAAAGGAGGCGTTTATTTATATCCAACTAGCACAAAATCGCCAAAAGGGAAATTACGATTGCTTTACGAATGCAATCCAATGGCTTTTATCGTGGAACAAGCCGGGGGGAAAGCTTCGGATGGTTTCACCAGAATCATGGAAATTTTGCCTACAGAATTACACGAAAGAGTCCCTTTCTTTTGCGGTAGTCATAATATGGTCGAAAAGGCGGAAGATTTTATGCGATTGGCGAAACTAAGCAATTAGAATAAAATAATGTCGTATTTGTTTGTTTTTACACAATAAAAAGCGTACATTTATCTCATTATGAGATATTTAACACTAAAAAAAGAAGAGATTGAGGTATTAGAATGCCTTCATCAAAATAGCCCTAACGCTACCATTAGAAAACGTAGTCAATGCCTTATTTTATCGCATCAGAGACATAAGATTAAAGACTTGGCTTCTATTTTTAAAGTCAGTCGCAGAACGATTGAACGTTGGTTTGATAGTTGGGCTGAAATCGGGGTTGATTCCCTTGGAATAGCAGAAGGTAGAGGAGCGAAAACCCTATTGAAAGACTATTCAAAAGAGGTTTCCGAGCAATTGGAACTTCACAATAGAAACTTAAAAAATGTATTAATTTATTTTGAAGAGCAACACAATATAATTATCTGCAAAAAAACATTGCAGAATTTTTTAAAACTAATCTCAATTTAAGTAATTAGAATAAAATAATGTCGTATTTGTTTGTTTTTACACAATAAAAAGCGTACATTTATCTCATTATGAGATATTTAACACTAAAAAAAGAAGAGATTGAGGTATTAGAATGCCTTCATCAAAATAGCCCTAACGCTACCATTAGAAAACGTAGTCAATGCCTTATTTTATCGCATCAGAGACATAAGATTAAAGACTTGGCTTCTATTTTTAAAGTCAGTCGCAGAACGATTGAACGTTGGTTTGATAGTTGGGCTGAAATCGGGGTTGATTCCCTTGGAATAGCAGAAGGTAGAGGAGCGAAAACCCTATTGAAAGACTATTCAAAAGAGGTTTCCGAGCAATTGGAACTTCACAATAGAAACTTAAAAAATGTATTAATTTATTTTGAAGAGCAACACAATATAATTATCTGCAAAAAAACATTGCAGAATTTTTTAAAAGTTACTGGGTTATAGATGGAAAAGAGCTAGGCTTTCCTTAAAAAACAAACGAAATGAGGAGCAATTTCGATTTAAACAAAAGCAAATAGAAACATTAAAGAGTTTGGAAGATAGCGGCTATATTGACTTATATTTTGGAGACCAAAGTCATTTTGGACTTACACCTAATGTGCCTTATGCATGGCAAACAATGGAGAATCCAGTATTATTACCTGCTGCTAAAGGAAAATATCAAAATGTAGTAGGATTAATGACCCGCAAAAACAAGCTTTATTTTGAAATACTTGAATCAACCTTTAATTCAGATAGAATTATCTGTTTTATGGATAAATTTGTGGAACAAATCGTCAAAAAAACGATTGTAATTCTTGATAATTCACCCATACATAAATCAAAGAAGTTTATGTCTAAAATAGAACAATGGAAAGAAAAAGATGTGTTGATTTACTTTTTGCCACCCTATTCTCCAGAGTTAAATCTGATAGAAATTCTATGGAGAAGAATAAAATATCAATGGTTAGATTTTGATGCGTACAAGTCATTCGAAA
>JBIKPM010000293.1:0-3044 GCA_044357435.1 Flavobacterium sp.
AATTGACACCGCCGTTTGTGACTATTTTATCATCTGCAACGGAAATTCAAACACCCAAGTTAACGCCATAGTTAACTCCATACAAAAGACAGTTTCAAAAGAATTAAAAGACAAGCCCTGGCATGTGGAAGGATCCGACAATGCCGAATGGGTACTTATGGATTATGTGCATATCGTGGTTCATGTTTTCCAAAAACAAATTAGAGAATATTATAATATCGAGAGTCTTTGGGGAGATGCTAAAATCACCACAATCGAAAATAAATACTAAAAAAATATACCAATAATGGCTAAAGATAATAATCCAAATTCAAATAAATTCAAAGTAAGTCCTTGGTTAATTTATACGGCAATTTTGCTGATTTTCTTGTTCATCAGTTTTATAACTGGCGGTTCAAATCTATCTGAACCCTCTCCGTTAACCTCTTCAAAATTTAATGCTTATTTAGAAAAAGGCCAAATTGAAAAAGTAATTGTTTACAATAAAACCGAAGCCGAGGTGTTTCTGAATGACCAGGCATTAAAAGATCCCGCAAATAAGCAAGTGGCCAAAGATGTTTTTGACCGACCAAACAAAGGGCCTCATTATACTTTTATCATTGGTAACGACCAATTATTTCAAACTAGGCTAGAAAAAGCAGTTAATGAGGGGAAATTAAAAGATTTTAATTTCTTGCCAAAAAACAACTGGACGGATATTCTTATTAGTTTATTGCCAATCATCATTATCATTGGGGTTTGGTTATTTATAATGCGAAGAATGTCTGGAGGCGGTGGAGGCGGTGGAGGCCAGATTTTCAATATTGGAAAATCAAAAGCCAAGCTTTTTGACGAGAAAACCGACATCAAAACCACTTTTAAAGATGTTGCCGGTTTAGAAGGTGCAAAAGAAGAAATACAGGAGATCGTAGAATTCCTGAAAAACCCAGAAAAATACACCAATCTAGGAGGGAAAATTCCAAAAGGCGCACTGCTCGTTGGGCCTCCAGGAACGGGGAAAACCTTATTGGCAAAAGCCGTTGCCGGCGAAGCACAAGTACCCTTTTTCTCCTTATCAGGTTCTGATTTCGTAGAAATGTTTGTTGGGGTTGGTGCATCCCGTGTGCGCGATTTGTTCAAACAAGCCAAAGAAAAATCACCTGCAATTATCTTTATTGATGAAATTGATGCCGTGGGTAGAGCCAGGGGAAAAAGCAACATGTCAGGCGGAAATGACGAGCGTGAAAACACATTGAACCAATTGCTTACGGAAATGGATGGTTTTGGAACCAATTCAAACGTAATTGTATTGGCGGCAACAAATAGAGCCGATGTTTTGGACAAAGCCTTAATGCGTGCGGGTCGTTTTGACAGACAAATTTTTGTGGACTTGCCGGATATTCGGGAACGTGCTGAAATATTCTTGGTGCATCTTGCCCCTTTGAAAAAAGTGGAAGGACTGGACACGGAATTTCTAGCCAAGCAAACACCAGGTTTCTCGGGCGCTGACATTGCCAATGTATGTAACGAAGCTGCTTTAATCGCAGCCAGAAACAACAAAACGGCAGTAGACAAACAAGATTTTCTGGATGCAGTAGATAGAATCGTGGGAGGTCTTGAAAAGAAAAATAAAATTGTGACACCGGAAGAAAAGAAAGCCATTGCCATTCACGAAGCGGGTCATGCCACGGTTAGTTGGATGCTGGAACATGCAGCGCCATTGATAAAAGTAACCATTGTACCGAGAGGACAAAGTCTTGGGGCGGCTTGGTATTTACCGGAAGAACGCTTAATTGTCCGTACAGATCAAATGCTAGATGAAATGTGTGCCACAATGGGAGGTAGAGCGGCCGAGAAAGTAACTTTCGACAGGATTTCGACAGGAGCGCTTAGTGACTTGGAAAAAGTGACTCGACAAGCTCGTGCCATGGTGACCATATACGGATTGAATGAAAAAATAGGAAACGTAACCTATTATGATTCAACCGGGCAAAGCGAATACAGCTTTTCTAAGCCCTATTCAGAAGAAACGGCGATGATCATTGATAAGGAAATCTCCTTATTGATTGAAAGCCAATACGAAAGAGCCATCAAGATATTAGAAGACAATAAGGATAAATTGAACCAATTGGCCGACATCCTGATAGAAAAAGAAGTAATCTTCAAAGACGACTTGGAGGCTATTTTTGGCAAAAGAACCTTTGACACAAATCTGGAAGAGATAGTCTCCTAATAAAAGATAAAAAACATTTATTATTTTTAAAATCTTAATTCAAAAGTGACTTTTGAATTAAGATTTTTTTATCTTTGGACGTTTTCAAACAGTATATTAAAATTAGTATAGAAAAATATGAGTCTTTTTAGAAAAATTTTTGGCGCTACTAATCCAGCTTCGGAGGAAGAAAAAGATAACGAATATGGCCAATTCATTCTTGATGCCGATGCGCCTATAGACGAGAAGTTTATTTATAATTTTAAAAAAAATGGCGGTAAATTTTTATACTGTGAGAATATAGCCGAAGTTACGGATCATTTTGAAAACATATTGGAAGAGAATGACTGGTTCGAGAGTGAAGCGCTATGTTATGAGCCTACTCTGTTCGGCATGCTTGATGAAAATAAAATCATCTATGACAAACCACAAAACCCCACATTTTTGTTGGCAAGCTGTGAAAACTTAATTGCTGATGAAGGTTCTGTATTATTTTCCTCCAATCAAATCAAACAAAAAAAACCAAACGAATTACCGGTAAATATCATCATTGTGGCTTCCATAAGTCAGATTATAGATTCAAAAAGTGACGGGCTTAGTGTTATAAAAAAGAAATACTTAAGAGATTATCCCACGAACATTACCACAATAAAATATTTCGAAAAAGCGGCGGAGGAAAACTTTACCCATTATGGAAGTACCGCAAAAAACCTATATTTATTGCTTTTAGAAGATCTTTAAGATGAATGAAACACTCAAGAGGTCTATATCGGGTGCTATTTATGTAATTCTATTGTTAGCTTCAATACTGTTTTCGACAAATAAAAATTTTGACAGTTTTTTTATTCTTTTT
>JBIKPM010000294.1:0-3036 GCA_044357435.1 Flavobacterium sp.
CATCGGTTGATATTCCTGTAATGAATAGTTTCATATATTTTTCAGCCACAGATGACACAGATTGAACGGATTGTCACAGATTTATTAATTTTTTCTGTTGTTTGTGAAAATAAGCCTTTTAATTTCTGGCTTTTCTCCAAAGTTTAATAATAAACCAATTTCAATATTTGTTGCTTTTAAATAATTCAAAGTTTGTACATAATGAGTCTTCACCAGAATATCACAAGCTTTTAATTCTAAAATGATTGTATCATTAATTAGTAAATCAGCAAAAAAATCTCCAACAAGTTCATCTTTATAATATACTTTAATTTGCTTTTGGGCCTCAACTTTAAATCCTTGAGATTTTAATTCAAAATACATTGCATTTTGATAAACCTTTTCAAGGAATCCATGACCTAATTCATTGTAAACTTCATAAAAAACTTTTAAAATTGATTCCGATAATCCTTTGTGTAAAATTTCAGTCATTTTATATTATTTAAAAATTAAAATCCGTTTAATCCGTGTCATCTGTGGTTAAAAGACAAAAGTACTCAACAAACGCAACACTTCAGAGATTTCTTCTTTTGTATTAAAACTGTGCAGACAAAATCGCAACCGTTCCTGCCCTTCGGGAACTGTGGGCGACAAAATAGCCTTTACATCAAATCCTTTTTCCTGGATTTGATTGGCTATTGATTTTACGTTTTGGTTTCCGGGAATTATGGCGCTTTGAATGGCTGATTTACTTCTTACAAACATTGGTTTCAAACCCAACAGATTCTTTTCCTGATTGAAATGAATGATGTTCTCCCGAAGTTTTTCGATCGTTTGCTTTTCTGATTCCAAATGTTGATATCCAACTAAAATAGTGGCAACGGAATGCGGCGAAAGTCCCGTTGTATAAATGAAACTTCGGGCAAAATTGACGAGATAATCCTTCAATTCTTGCGAACCTAAAATCGCTGCCCCATGGCAACCCAATCCTTTTCCGAAAGTCATTATTCGGGCGAAAACTTTGTCTTGCAAACCCAACATTTGAACTAATCCTTCTCCTTTATCCCCAAAAACCCCAAGCGAATGGGCTTCATCGATTACCAAATGACAATTGTGTTTCTCCGAGAACTGTGTAAGTTCTTCGAGGTTTGGTGTATCGCCGTCCATCGAGAAAACACTTTCGGTGACGATATAGACTTCGACAAGCTCAGTCTGACAGCGTTGGATAAGTTTTTCTAAATCCTCAAAATCGTTGTGTTTAAACTTGTATGCCTTGGCATTCGAAAGTTGGATTCCGTCTCGGATAGAGGCGTGACACAATTCATCATATAAAATCAAATCTCCTTTTTGCGGAACGGAACTAAAAAAACCAACATTGGCATCGTAACCGGAATTGAAAATCAAGCCACTTTCCGATTGATGGAATTGGGCAATAAAATCCTCCGCTTCTTGATAGACTTTGTGATTTCCGGATAGTAGCCTGGAACCTGTCGCACCATTTTGGATGATTTTATTTTCAATTAAATATTGGTGTATTCCCTCGAAAATGGTTCTGTTTTTAGAAAACCCAATGTAATCGTTAGAAGCAAAATCGATTAAATCATTGGGCGCAGCCAATTTCCGCAAAGCGTTGTTTTGCTTGCGGATTTGGAGCTTGGCGGAAAGATTTTGTGGAAACTTCATGAGGGCAAAGTTAGGAAAAAAACGGAACTAAAAATTTAAAGCTTCCAGCCTTTGAAAGGCTGGAAACTTTACAAAAAAAGCCAAACATTGCTGTTTGGCTTATCATTTTTATAGTGAAATTGTCTTAATCAGCTAAAACAATTACTTTATTGTCTTTCATTTCTATAGTTCCGGATTGAATAGCAAGGGTATAGTTCTGATCGTTCACTTTCGTGAATAAATCTTCGGATTCTTTGCTAAACTTGAAACTTGGAGCCGTAATTTTTACGATTCCTTTTTGAAGCAAGGAAACTATTGGCGCGTGATTATTCAACATTTGAAAATGACCGTCAACTCCCGGAAGGGAAATGGAAGTTATTTCTCCTGAAAATAATTTTGCTTCTGGTGATACTATTTCTAATAACATAGTTTTGAGTTTTGAGTTATGGGTCAGGAGTTAGCGGTTAGAAAACGAAGCATTTTTACTTCTAACTTCCAACTTTTAACTTCCAACTTTATTACGCTTCCGCCAACATTTTTTCTCCAGCTTCGATAGCGTCTTCAATAGTTCCTTTAAGGTTGAAAGCTGCTTCTGGCAAGTGGTCTAATTCTCCATCGATAATCATATTGAATCCTTTGATGGTGTCTTTAATGTCAACCAATACTCCTTTTAATCCTGTAAATTGTTCTGCTACGTGGAACGGTTGAGACAAGAAACGTTGAACACGTCTGGCTCTTGAAACTGACAATTTATCTTCTTCGGAAAGTTCTTCCATACCCAAAATCGCGATGATATCCTGCAATTGTTTGTATTTTTGAAGAATTTCTTTTACTCTTTGTGCACAGTTGTAATGCTCATCACCAATAATTTGAGGAGTCAAAATTCTAGAAGTAGAATCCAATGGATCCACCGCAGGATAAATACCTAACTCAGCAATTTTACGAGACAATACAGTTGTAGCATCTAAGTGAGCAAATGTTGTAGCCGGAGCCGGATCAGTTAAATCATCCGCAGGAACGTAAACCGCTTGTACAGATGTAATAGAACCTTTATTTGTAGAGGTGATACGTTCTTGCATCGCTCCCATTTCGGTAGCCAATGTCGGCTGGTATCCTACCGCTGAAGGCATACGACCCAAAAGTGCCGATACCTCAGAACCTGCTTGTGTAAAACGGAAGATATTATCCACGAAGAATAATACATCTTTTCCTTGATCTGAACCTGCACCATCACGGAAATATTCCGCAATAGACAAACCTGAAAGTGCTACACGAGCACGAGCTCCAGGAGGTTCGTTCATTTGTCCGAAAACGAAAGTAGCTTTTGACTCTCTCATTCCTGGCATATCTACTTTAGACAAATCCCATCCTCCATTTTCCATGGAGTGCATAAAT
>JBIKPM010000295.1:0-3010 GCA_044357435.1 Flavobacterium sp.
GAAGCTAAGCATCGCCAAATAATCATAATGTCCTCCTTCCAAAACTAATTCGCAATGTAATCCATTGGCAAAAGCCGCATTTTGTAAAGTATTATAATCCAGATAAAGCCAAGGGAAGGTTTCTTCGATTTCACTTTTGTACGAAACTGTAAATGTCAATTCGCCATAATAACCATTTCCAGTAATCCATTTCACACCATCATCATCATCATCGTCAAACATATAGATAATGTCCGAGGAGTCAATGAGAATTTGACCGCTTGGGTTCAAAAGACTTTTTAATTTTTCTAAAAAGATGGGGGTTTCCTTTAGCGTTCCAAAAATGCCCGTCCCATTCATCAGTAATAAAATGGTATCGAATTTTTCATTTTCCAATGTCATTATATCTTGAACTTTTGCATTTTTCAAACCACGAAGTTGGCAAGCTTCAATGGCATTTGGAGAAATATCAATCGATGTAACATCAAGGTTTCTGTCGTTTTGCAACGTCAAACTATGGCTTCCTGCGCCACAACCTACATCCAGAATTTTGCCTTTTGCCAATTGTAACGCTTTTTGCTCCAATTTTGGCATTTCCTCATAGCTTCTAAAAAGATAGGCAATACTCATTTCATCCGCTTCGGAAATGGAAGTCTCGGTAATTAAATCCTCTGGAGAATTATTGGTTTGAAAATCAAGTATGGCTTTACCAAAAAGGTCTTTCATATATTTTAGATAGTTAAAAAGTGGATAAGACTAGGCTTTTATATGTATAGAACGTCAAAGCATTTAAAAGTTTCTTAATTTTGAAGTCAGAATTCCTAAACTTATAACCCTCTAAACTCATAACCTTTCATTGAAACAAATTCTAGACAATCTTCCTAAAGAAGCCAAAGATAAGCATATCGAAAATAAAAAGTATTTTGATAAGCTGAAAAAGAAGGCTCCCAAAAATTTGGATTACGTGATGCAGGACTTGCACGATGCTGAATTCAAAAAAACCGATTGTTTAAAATGTGCCAATTGTTGCAAAACTACAGGTCCTTTATTCACTTCTGCCGATATTGAACGTATTTCAAAACACCTGCGACAAAAACCACAACAATTCATCGACCAATATTTACGCATTGACGAAGACAAAGACTATGTGCTGCAAAGTGTACCTTGTACTTTTTTAGACAATGACAATACTTGCTTTATTTATGACGTCCGTCCAAAAGCCTGTCGTGAATTTCCCCACACCGACAGAAAGAAGTTTCAGCAAATTTCTGGTCTGACTCTGAAAAACGTGGCGATTTGTCCGGCAGCTTTTAATATTGTCGAAGAAATGAAGAAGAAAATACCGTTGTAGTTTTAAATTATAAATTTTAACAACGAAAACACATATTAAACTATTTTCCATCTGTGTAAATCTGTGTAATCTGTGGCGAAAAACTTTATGTATCTTTGTGACAAACCAAGAATTTTGAATCTAGAATATTTCATAGCCAAACGACTTATTACTGCTAAACATTTTAAAAGCAGTATATCTGCACCCATAATAAAAATTGCGATTTCCGCTATTTCCATTGGGATGATTATGATGATTGTTTCGGTAGCCACCGGAATTGGGCTTCAGCAAAAAATTCGCGAAAAAGTTTCCGCATTCAACGGACATATTATCATATCGAATTACGACAACAATCAGTCTGAAGTCACGCTGGTTCCCATCTCCAAAAAACAAGATTTTTACCCAAAATTCACATCAGTCCCCGCTGTAAACCATATCCAGGCCATTGCCAGTAAAGCCGGAATTATTAGAACCGAAACGGCTTTCGAAGGAATAATTTTGAAGGGTGTTGGCGCGGATTACCAATGGAATAACATCAAAGAATACATTGTTTCTGGTAGATTACCTGATTTTACAAAAAAACTAAATCAAGAGGTGCTCATCTCCCAATTCCTTGCCAACAGGTTAAATCTTAAGGTCGGCGACAACTTTAATACATTTTTTATCAAAGAAAATCAAAATCAACCCCCTAATATCCGGAGATTTAAAATCACTGGAATTTTCAATTCTGGGTTTCAGGAATTTGACGCCACTTATATAATTGGGGATATTCGACACATACAACGCATCAATAAATGGAGACCAGATCAAGTGGGCGCTTTTGAGGTGTTCGTAAATGATTTCGATAAAATCAAGACAGTAGGCGAAGAAGTTTACCAGCAAACAGCATCTACACTAGACACAAAAACCATAATCGAAAAATACAGTTACATATTTGAGTGGCTAAAACTCTTTGATTTCAATATCATAGTTATATTGGCGGTAATGATTCTGGTCGCCACCATCAATATGGTTGTGGCATTATTGGTACTCATTCTCGAACGAACCCAGATGATAGGAATACTCAAGGCGTTAGGTGCCAACAATTGGTCCGTGAGAAAAATATTTTTATACAACGCCTTCTATCTTATCATAAGAGGATTATTTTGGGGCAATCTAATCGGTATTTTATTACTTCTTATTCAGCGCTATTTTGGTGTAATCCAACTTAATCCCGAGAATTATTATGTAAATCAGGCACCAGTCTATCTTAATTGGGGTTACATACTGTTGCTAAACCTACTCACGGTCACGGTTTGTTTCTTGGTATTATTGATTCCTTCTTACATTATAACCAAAATTTCTCCGGTAAAAGCCATTCGGTTCGATTAGGTATTTAAACAAATATTTTTTCAAGAGCTTATATCCGCCATTCGATACAATCCACGCAAAATAGCGTGGGATTTCTACTTCCATCGGGTATGGGGCAGTTGGTTTAACCGTAAATCTTGATTTTTTCATTGTGATTTCGAAAAACTTCCTATTCCAACCCACACGCTTTCAAGCTATTAAAAAATACTTCAAAAAAAAGAATAGAAAAGGGGTTGTAAAACTGAATAAACGCACTACTTTTGCACCCGCAATGAAGCAGACGTTCTTAGAAAGCATTAAAAAAATAATCGGATAATAGTTTGTTGGAAGCGTAAAGGATTTGTATCTTAG